>CAMZEQ010000010.1 GCA_947305835.1 uncultured Alphaproteobacteria bacterium
AAGTATGACCGTTAAAAGCAAAAGATTTTTGGGAAAAAAGCGGATAATATTTCGGGTAATGATGGATGATAGCCAGGGCTAAAATAGCCATATCGTGAGGCGTTGTTTCTTGGCCTTCCTCATGCAGACCGGAAGCGTTTCTGAAATAGGTATGATTCATTTTTAATTGACGTGCCACTTGGGTCATCATTCGTGCAAAAGCTGATTCGTTGTCTGCCAATGCTTCAGATAAAACAACGGCCGCATCATTGGCCGAATGAATAATTGTGGCTTCGACTGCCTGTCGGACCGTTAAGGTTTGCCCGGCATAAAGGCCCAAATTAGTGCGTGGTTGAGTGGCCGCATGTTCCGAAACGGGCAGCTGATCATCCCATTTTAACCAGCCTTTTTCCAGGGCGGAAAAAACAATATAAAGTGTCATTAATTTCGTTAAAGATGCGGGTGCCATTCGGACTTGTGTATTGTCTTTGAAAAATAAATACCCGCTTTGTGTATCAGCGATTAATGAGGCGCATACTCTTTCTTGTGCCCACGCGGGAAACACACTGAGTAAATAAGATAAAAAAAAGCCTTTTAATAACCAACGGTACATAGAAAAAGAATAAAAAAAAATGC
The DNA here is from genome assembly GCA_947305835.1 of uncultured Alphaproteobacteria bacterium. Classification (GTDB taxonomy): domain Bacteria; phylum Pseudomonadota; class Alphaproteobacteria; order CAAHEQ01; family UBA3637; genus UBA3637. Next base: position 616 of record CAMZEQ010000010.1, read on the forward strand.
TTTTACTGTCAAGGATATTTTCACCAATAAGGAAGTTTTTTTAAAAAAAGGAATAAGAGTATAAAATAACACTTGCAAAAATTTAAAATTTCGGTTATAATTGCATTCGTCTTTCGTCAGACCCCATCGTCTAGAGGCCTAGGACATCGCCCTTTCACGGCGGTAACATGAGTTCGAATCTCATTGGGGTCGCCATCAAATGTAAACGTCCTTCAATGGGCGTTTTTTTGTTCTCAAGCAACTGTGCGAGTTCGTAAGTTTATTTTTGAAAACGAGTGTTTTCTGAAATTTACGAATTAATCTTTAAAATTTTTCCCGGTACCTAACTCTAGGGTGATTTTAAAAATTCAAAAATCTTCGTGTTTTTTCCAAAAAAGTCAATTTGAGGGCTTGATCTAATCTTTTTTCACATTCTTCGTGTGATGGGAAATTACCCCCTATAAAGGATTTAACAGGAATAGGTTTGCCGTTTTTGCCGCCAAACATGCGTTTTTCCCATATGCTCATTTCTGACCATGGCTTATCATGCAGGAGACGTTCAGGACGCTTTTCCGGAAAGTAGCGGCGCCAACGAACTTGGGCGCGGTAACGTAAAATTTTCACAAAAGGTTCCTTTTCCATTTTATCTCAACTCCTTTCAAATTCGTCAATGATAATTTTTCTTATTATAGCGCATTTGAATGTAAATAATTTAAAAAAAGTTCACGGCTAAAATTTCGCCCTTTGCTGATCTCTGAAGCTTATCAATTTTTTGAATGATCGATTGGACTGAATTTTTCTTTTTTTCTGATGTTTTTGGTATTCTAATCTTTTTTTTATTCTGCGGTCGGCATCGGGTTCTTTCCTGGTGAATGAATCCTCTCGTGATTCTCGCGGATATTTATAAGTATGTGACATTTTTAAACTTTCATTATTTTTTTATCGGCTCAGACAGAGTAGCATAAAACGTCCCGAAAGTCAATATATTTTGAACGAAACCTGATATGATCAGAGCCATTTTAATATCCGGGACGGTTATTGATTAATTTCAACAATGGTTTTGTTAAAGAGGGGGCGCAGAAGAAAAAGGGCGAATGGATTTTGCCAGTATATTGCTTGTGTAGAACAAAATGAAACACAGTATGAAAAAACAAGCGTAGTTTTGTATTGTCCACAAAGATAAAATATCCAAAGTGATACCCGCCGAAAAAGATCCCAAGCCGCAAAAGAAAAAACGTCCCACATTCAACAAGGATATGTAAATAGATGAATTTTCTTTGGGGCTGAATGAAATAACGGAATCGCTGATCCCTAAATTCATGCCGGAATTACCCATTCCGATGAAAATAAAACTGATGCTCAGTAAGAAATAGGGGATAATTTTGCTTTTAATGGACAACAAAAATAAAGGTAAAATTGCTAAGCAAAAACAAAGAGAGGATAAAGATAACATATTGGAAATGCCTTTTTTATATGTGTATTTTTTCCAAAAGTCCACAAACAATATGTCAATCAAAGTGCTGGCCAAAGAAAAACAAAAACTGAGCGATATCGGTAAGTTAAGCTCTTTCAGTAGAAAAGAAAAGCTGAATGGTGTGAAAAAAGCCAAAGTAAAATTGCAAAATCCTATTCGGCAAAAAAAGGATATGAAGGGTTTGTTTGATAAGCAAAGGGAAAATTTTTTGATAAAAGGAATATCAGTCGATGCCTTTAAATTAACATCTTTCATTTTAAAAAGCGTATAAGTATAAAAGCAGCCGACGGCAAATGCTGTCATGAAAAAAACAAAATATATATAAGGGGCTATTTCCTGGTAATTTTTTGACACAGATGATATGACAAGCGTTGTCGCGCCGATGGTGATAATTTTAGCCAATAAAATATACTTGATACGGTGTGCAAAAAACCCTGTTATTGCAGCATGCGGAACCAAGATTTTGCACCACGGCCAAAAAGCGCCCGCCGTAATACCTGTGATGCTGAAAAACAAACAATATGAAATGGAAAAAAGCAAAAAGCCTGTCGTTTTATCCGGTATTAAAAATGCCAGTGCTGCCAAGAACAAAAAAGGCCGAGAAAATAACGAACTCAAACAGGCAATTTTTTTCGCCGAATAATTTTTTTCCAAAAAATAAGAAACAGGCAAATGAAATAAATTTGACCATGGAATAACCGATTGTAAAAAGCCCAAGATCGCATTGCCCATTCCGAAACAGAAAACATAAGTTGTCAATAATGGTCCGGACGTTAAACTTTTAATGATGACATCGGCGATGCCGTTTAAAAATGTGGCATCGATTGATGCGCGTAAAGCGGTTTTCTTACGAGACATTGACGGATTTATCCTTGGTTTTCGGGTGGATGGGCATAACGATCCAGTCTTTTAAAATAATGTCTTTGCCCCACTGTGGTGATTGTAAATTCCAAGTATCCGGAGCCACGACAATTTTATTCGGATTTTTGTTTAAATAGGCGCCCCACCAGGAAAAGGTTGAGTTTGCTATGATGTTGTGACGGCATAAGCTCATCAAATGCAAATCCGTTGTGGCGGAATTGCCTGACACAATTGTAAAAGGATAGCGGGATTTGAAATTTTTACTGACCCAATCGGTATCGTCTGAAAAAACAAAAAGATGTATATTTTCCCGGGAATGATTTTGAATATAATCAGCTCCGGCCATGTAATAATCCAAGGTCATGATGGGGTAAAGAGTGGGATATTTTAAATAATCGGTTCGGCGTATATGGACGGCCACGCTGTTTTTGCGGCGGATTTCGTTGGCGAGGGTGCTGATTGTTTCAGGTAACGGTTCAACAAAGCGAAACATTTTTTTGATTGTATCGCGTTCATTCGCAAAAAAGCGTTCGTCTTGTAAGTAATCGTATGGAATTTCCAAACAATCGTCTTGTTGAAAAAATGACGGAGAAAATCGGTAAAATCGGCAAGATTTTTGCCTTGCTTTTTTTATTTCATCATCAGAACAAAGACGAATGGGAACATCAAAAGCTGGGTTGAACGGTTCTCTCAAACAGATCTTTTTGTTGAATTTTTTGGCGTAAGCAAATTGCGAAGCTAATAAAAACATTTGATTTCCCAAACCGGCGAAAACTCTGATGGCAAAGGGGTCTTCATGCGTATCGGATTTTATTTCTGTCGCAATCGGTTTATTGGGCACGGTTTCAAATGAAATCCCTGTTGCCAATACGGGGGTATTCAGACAAAGAAAAATTAAGCCGATGAATTTTTTTAACATAAAACTCCTTTGGGGGCATATTTTGCATAAAATATCGGTAAAGTCAATCAATTTTTGTGTTTTGACTGATTTTGGACCGGAATGTCAGGCTGATTTGTTTGTTAATACAATGTTAACCATTTTTTATATGCTGAAAAAAAAGATTATTTTTGATACTTTTTTTCTTGACAATAGCGAATATTCAGTTTAGAATTCGAAAAAAAAAGGAATCTCAAATGAACAAAAAAACAGATTATTTTTCTCGTTTATGCGGATTAGCCTGCCGGTTGGGCAGTTCTTTTCTTTTAGTTGTTCTTGTGATGTTGGCTTTTGCGGCATTTGCGGGCGGAAGCATCTTTGGCGGTAAAAACAGCAAATCGGATAACCCGGATGGTGTTTATGCTATCGGTGTTCATTTTTGTTCTACTTTGGAATGTCCTCCTATTCGCATTATTGAAGGTATTTGCGATGGTGAAAATATGCAAAAACGTTGGGGGGTTTGTCTTTGTGATGAAGGGTATGTTTCTCGGGATGGTGTTTGTGCGGCTTGCCCGAAAGGACAGTATAGTGACGGTATCCATGAATGTACCGGATGCGCTGTCGGGACGTATAAAGCCAATGAAGGCGATACGGAATGTACTCCTTGTCCCAGTGATTCTTATTGTGTTAGGGGGATGCGCTATGCTTGTCCGGAACATGCAACTTGTACCTCTACGGCCTTTAAATGTTGGTCCGGCTATAAATCAACGGCGGCGGCATGTGTTTGTGCTGAGGGAAAATATGTGAACGAAAATGATGCGTGTGTGGATTGCTCAGCAGATGAGCAGGCTGCAGCCTGTAGTGGTGGCTGTATTACCCAATGTAAGGAGGGATATTATCCTGACGGTGGAGTTTGCCCTGACGGTGGAGGAGCTGTTTGCGCCCCTTGTTCGAATTTGCATGCTGCGGAATGTAATGGTAAAACCGGATCGGTTATCAAGTGTGAAGATGGTTATTATGAAGTCGCAGGCGAATGTGTTGAGTGTTTGGCTGACCATTATTGTAAGGATGGAAAGATGATTGATTGCCCGAAGCATGCCGAATGTTCCAAGGATGATTTTACATGTGTGGATAAACATAAGAAAAAAGGTGATGCGTGTGTTTGTGCGAGCAATCGGTACGAAGATGAAGACGGAATATGTCAACTTTGTCCTGACGCGCCCTCTTGTGAAGGTATAGATTGTTGTGAATTAACGGGGCCGGAGGACATTTGCGGTCGTAAGACTTTGTCCTTGGAATTTAAAGGGCCGACAAATGCTTATGGTGAATTCTGTTATCCTTGCGACAAGAAAGCGGATATGACGGGCGTGACCAAGGAGCAATGTGACAGATGTGAAAAACGGGAATATTATAAGGTTCCGGACACGGAAGACGAGATTTGTTTTATGGGAAAATGTGTTAACGGATTCCGTGACAGAAAGTATGGGGATTGTTATTCATGTGATTCTGAAATCGGAATAGAGGCGGAAAAAGATCAATGCGATCTTTGCCCCAATCGTGTGATGACAAACGGGTATTGTTCTTTAAGATGTCCCGAAGGAACATTATTGGATACCGTTCAATACACATGTATTTCCTGTAAAGCAGATGTTGATATTCATGTGTTTGATCCGGATAAAATTGATTGTGAAGCCAGTTGTCCTTTGGTGCGTGAGTTGGATTCATCAGGTGTTTGTGTTCGGACGTGCAGCGCTCACGGAAAAAAAGAAAAACATAAATGTGTGTGTGAAGACCGTTGGTATGGTGATGAATGTGCCTCCCTTTGTGAAGAGGTATTGGATAAAGAGGGAAATTGTCAAAAATGTAACGTTTTGGGACGTTTTGCGTCGACGGCAGAAGAGTGTGCACGCTGTGTGGATCGCAAATGGAATGAATCAACGCAATATTGTCATTTAACCAGTTGTGTCACCGATTCTTTCCGCGATAATGACGGTTGGTGTTATTCTTGTGATGATATGGCCTCGGTTGAAACTGATCAGGCACAATGCAACAGGTGTACCAATTTTCCGGATGATCCGGAGTCGGATGCTTTGGTCAAACGTGAATTGATCACGCGCGGCGGCAAACAATTTTGTGAATTAACATCCGATTATTGTGCCAGTAAGGGCGGATTTAAGGATTATTATGGTAATTGCCATATGTGTGATGAAGCAAATGTTATCGGTTCCACATCGGCAGAATGCAACATATGTAATAAGGATGGCATGAAAGATTATGAAAAACGTTTGTATGTTGCCAGTCAAAGTAAATGCTACCCTGCCTGTGGTACGGGTGCATTCCGTGACAAGAATTATCTGTGTCGTTCCTGTGATGATCCGGAAAGTTATGAAGCGGGTTATGAAGAATGTGAAATGCATTGCAGGGATAAACGTGAAATGATTGCGGGTTATTGTGCACCTAAGTGTCCGCAATATGAAATTTACGATATGAACACAATGAAGTGTGTGCCCTGTATAACGCCCAATATTCGTGCGCCGTCTAACAGCGAATGTATACGCAGATGTGCCGGAATACGTGAAGTTGTGGATGATGTTTGTGCTTTATCGTGTGACGGTCACGGGATAAAGGATGATAATGGTGTTTGTGAATGTTATCCGGGTTGGTTCGGGCCAAAATGCGATTCAATTTGTACAGGGGCTAAGGACGTTTATGGTAATTGCCATTACTGTGTGGATCCGAACCGGTTTAATTCACGTCAAATCGAATGTGACAGATGTTCGGATCGTTGGTATGAAAACGCCATTTGCTATCCGCCGTGTGATGGCTTTATGGATGCCAACAACGTTTGTCATGACTGTGATGATGAAGAAAAATATACAACATCTGCTGAAAAATGTTCCAAGTGTACCAACAGAACCATGGTGACGATTTCAGGTGTGGATTATTGTATGGAGGCTTGTGCAGAGGGTGAATTCAGGGATTATTACGGTGTTTGCCACAGCTGCAGCGAAAATGCAACGATCGGTTCTTACAGTGCCGAATGTGCGAAATGCCGTGATCGGGATTATTTAGGCAGTAAATGTTATTACACCTGTAACGGTTTCAGGGATTCGGACAACAATTGTCACGCATGTACAGATAAGACAAATTATCGGGCAACCGAGGATTCTTGTGATGAAAATTGCAGCGAACAGCGTGAAACGATTATTCCGTATGTCGAACGGGCCACCGGTACAACCTATTGTGCGTTAAAATGTACGGGATTCCGTGATTTTTACGGTACTTGTTACAGTTGTGACACGACATCAAATGTCGGGACTACGAATGCGGAATGTTTGCGTTGTGGTGAAGCACGCGAATACGTGGGTGATAAGTGTTATTCAAAATGTACAAACGGCTTCAGGGATGCGAACAGAGAATGTCATTTATGTACGGAAAGAACGACCTATCAGGCAACGGAAGCTTCTTGTTCTCAAAACTGCAGCGAACAGCGTGAAACGATTATTCCATATGTTGAACGAGCTGCGGGGACAACCTATTGCGCGTTGAAATGTACTGGATTCCGTGATCTTTACGGTAATTGTTATGCATGTAACGAAACGTCGACCATTTCCTCTACAAATGCGGAATGTATGCTCTGTGGTGCTGCTCGCGAATATATCGGTGATAAATGTTATCCGAAATGCGAAGGGTTCAGGGACGCCGATAAGAAATGTCACGATTGTGAAGATGTCGGACGATATGAATTGTCAGAAGAGGCCTGTTCCGCTTGTGTCGGTGCTCGGGAGATAATCACCCTTTCCGGTAAAACCTACTGTGTTGCTAAATGCGGTGGTAATGAATTCAGAGATTTCAATGGTAATTGCCACAATTGTAATGAATCTTCTGCCGTAGGTTCCTATAAAGCACAATGTGATATTTGTGAAGAACGTGTGTACGATGCGGATCATTCCAAATGCTATGCGGGATGTGGCGACGGAAAGTTCATGGGATCTGATTTTCTGTGTTACAGTTGTAATGAAACGTCCGATGTTGCCACAACACAAATTGCCTGTGATGCTTGCGGTAATATGCGCAGATATACAAACGGTAAATGTGTGTTAGCTTGCGATCAAGGCTTTAAAGGGACGGACGGAATATGTTACAGCTGCGATACGACGAATGCGATTGCTTCAACTCGAGATGCGTGCAATAACTGTGATTCCAGATCCTTCTTCTCAGATAAATGTTGGCTTTCTTGCGGAACAGGTAAGTTCCGGGATGGTTATGGAACATGTCATGATTGTTCGGATCCGTCCACATACTTTTCATATGCCATCGAATGCAATAAGTGTGGTGATGTACGTAAGTATGAAGGCTCAAATTGCTTAAAAAAGTAAGGTGATAAAATTTTCCTTGACTTTGATCGGATAATGTGTACAATCGCTCTTAGATAAAAGAAAGGGGATCGAATGAAAAAGACTCTGTTATTATTGGCAACGACGGCAATTTGGGGGGCTTCTTTTCAAGCACAGGCTTTCATTTTAAGGGATTATGTTTCCGTAAAAGGCGGGTATGCGGCGATGAAGCATCAAAGCATGGAAAAATACAGAGACAACACTAAGCCCTTGGAAAATGATTGGAACGGTGATGCAGGTATGGGGAGCGTGGCCTATGGTTTGAAAGCGGGTTATTTGCGCGTGGAAGCGGAAGGTAATGCCACCTCGGCGACCCGGAAGAAACGTCAGTTTTTATCAACGGTATATTCGGATGTGAATACAACGACGAATATCAGTACGCTTTCTGCGATGTTTAATGCCTATTTGGAATTACCTGTGGAGTTCCCGTTGAGGCCCTATATTGGTGCAGGGGTTGGGATGGCGCATATAAGAGCACGCTTTAAAACACTGGCTGATGATAATGTTAAAAGCGCCCGTGCCAATGGAAACCACTTCGCGTGGCAGGTGGGTGCGGGTATTGCCTATGATATCACGCCCTACTGGACCGTGGATGTGGGGTATCGTTTCTTGAATTACGGTAATATTGTCAAGAAAATTACCGATTATTCGGCAAGTGGTTTGAATAATAAATTGGGGGATTTACGTGTAGATGCCAAAGTGTATAATGCCTATGTCGGTGTGCGTTATACGTTTTGATTTTTTTTAAAAATACGCAAACATCCCTTTTCAACAGAAAGGGATGTTTTGCTTTTTGGGGTAAGCGGAAGATAGTTTTTTTAAAAGAAAAATTTTTGACATATATAAAAAAATATGTTTTAATAAAAAAAGGGGGGCAAGTGCGCATGAGGCGGTTGTTTTTTTTAATAATTGCGGGAATTTTATCTTGTTATGTTTTAAATAAGCCGACAGATACTTTTACGCTAAATTTAATTCATACAAATGATTTACACGCACATTTGTTGCCTTTCGATAATTTGCATGATTGTGCTTTGGAATCGGACTGTTTGGGTGGTTTTGCACGCCTGATAAGTTTTTTGCAACAGGAAAAAACATCCAACAGTTTGATTTTGGATGCGGGTGATCGTTTTACCGGTACTTCCTTTTATACTTTAACCAAGAGTAAATCGTTATTGCCTTTGTTTAAAGAAATGCCCTATGATGTCATTACTTTGGGGAATCATGAATTTGATGATAATTTGCCGGAAACAATTGCTTTTTTGCAAAAATGGGGTATTCCGGTTGTTGTTGCCAATTTAAAAATAGCCCGGGAAGAACCGCTCTTTCCTTTGATTAAAAATTCTGTCATTTTGGAAAAAGAAGGTCGTAAAATCGGCATTATCGGTGTATTAACTCAGGAAACGGCAGTTTTGGATAATCGGAATATATCGGTTGATGACATTTATCAAAGCATTTCCCGGGAAATTCATTCTTTGGAAAAACAAGGGGTAAACATTATTGTTGTTTTATCCCATATCGGCTTGGAAGCGGATAAGCAGCTGGCACAAGCTTTCCCCCAAATTGATGTGATTGTCGGTGGGCATTCTCATTCTTTATTAAATAATAATGAGGACAATCTCTTTGACGGACCATATCCGATGATAGAAAACCAGGGGCGAACACTTATTGTGACCGCCGGTATCGGGGGACAGTTTGTGGGGCGTTTGCAGGTGCGTTTTGATGAAAAAGGGGATATTGTCCAATATCAAGGAAACACTATTCCTATGAATCAAGAAGTTCCCAACAATTCTCAGGCAGTTAAGTTGATTGAAAACGCCCAAAAGGAAATCGATTCTATTTTATCGGAAGAAATTGGTATTTTGGATCAGCCTATGGGCTTTACAGAAGGGAAAAATTATTGTGATAAAGATTGCCCGATCGGCAAATATCTGGCTCGGATCTTGCATGAGGCTTATCCGATGTTGGATGGCGTTTTGTTGAATTCCGGATCTATCAGGAGGGGGTTGCCTTCCGGTATTTTGCACTATCAAAATCTTATAGAGGTTTTTCCTTTTGATAATGAGGCGGTTTTAATTCAACTGACGGGCAGAGAGTTAAAAAAATTTTTGGAACATGGTGTTTCGGATTACCATTCGGATATGAAAACAAATGCTTTATTGCAAACATCAGGGATCTGTTATGATTTTTCTGTCCGAGATAAGCGGGTAAGTAATATTTTTATTAAGGATCAAGCTGTGGATTTGGATAAAAAATACACTTTTTTAATTTCTTCTTATTTGGCTAACGGTGGCGATGGGTATCCCCGAATTCCTTATCAAAATACGAATACCGGTGTGCGTGAAATTTTGAAAAAAGAAATAAAAAAGATGAAATTTAAAGATAAAACGAACGGGTAAAACTTGTGGAAAAAAGAAAAGTGAATATTATGAAATACTTTTTCTCTGTATTCTTAATTTTATGTTTATGTTTAAAAGTGATGGCACAAGACAATACTTTCTCGGATGATGTCCCATCGAAAGCTGATCGATTCCTTTTTTTACAGAATAATCAAAAAGTAGCCGTTATTTATATTGCGACAGGAAACTATATTATTTTTTGGGATAATTTTTATAAATCTGCAGAAAAAAATTTCTTACCGGGCGTAGAAAAAAATTATTTCTTAGTTTCTAATCATTCCTTTGAAGAACTACCGGATAATGTTACTTATATTTATTATCCCCACAAAGAATGGCCCAATATTACTGTTGAAAAATTTAGTATAATCGATTCATTAAAAGATAAACTGACAGATTATGCGTATACGTACTCCTTTAATGCAAACACATGGTTTATTCAGCCAGTCAAAGGGGATATACTTCCTGATGAAAGACAAAAAATAATTGCGGCCTTACACCCTTCTTTTTATAAAACGAATTATCAATATCCGTACTGTTCAGATAAAAATTCCCCCGCGTATTTGGAACAAACCGAAAAAAGTCAATATTACCAAGCCGCTATACTTGGCGGAATAACTGGTGATTTTTTATAAATTGCTCGCACAATCAAAGAATGGACAATAGAAGATTTAAAAATAAATTATATTCCCTTTTGGCATGATGAATATTATTTCAACAAATACGTATCCGATAAAATGCCCTTAGGATTAACGCCGAATTATTTATGGGGATCTTTTCCAAGTAAGACTGCTTTTAATTTATTCGCAAATAACGTAAAGATTGTTATGCTTGAAAAAAATAAATCCCAAAAAATTGGAATGGATTACTACAGAAACATAAAACTTGTAAATGATAAGCCTCAAATGCTATCAAACTTTTTTTATCTTTCATATCAAAATGGTGATGCTGACTTTGTTTCATTTAATGGCAATTTATTTTATATATTAAATGAATATCCCGGTCATTTTGTCAAAAAAGAAGACACTTATTACTTTAATTATTCAGGTAAGGAAGTGAAGTGTTTTAAGATGATAAAAGGGACAAGTTTTTTTTATGAAGCGGCTTGTCAATCTGTTTGATATTTCCAATTTAATCCGAAGGCTCAATCAGTTTTTATCCCACTTTCTGAAAATAGCAGCCAAAATACCGCCGGATATATTGTGCCATACGGAAAAGATAGCCCCCGGAACTGTTGCCATAGTCAGGTTCGGAAATGATGTTGTTGCCCAAGAAGTTGCTAATCCCGAATTTTGCATGCCGATTTCCATGGACATTGCTTTCTTTTGGGATGCGTTCATATTAAAAATGGATGCCACACCAAAACCGGCCGCATACCCCAATAAATTATGCAAAATGACAACCGCAAAGATAACGAACCCCGTTTTTAAAATTCGTTCTGCGTTATGCGAAACAACGGAAGCAATAATCAAAGCTATTGCCACAACCGATATAAAAGGCAAATAGGCAGATGCTTTTTCTCTTAAATTCTTCCACAACTTTGTTATCAAAAGCCCCAAACCAATTGGAATAATAACAACCTTAATAATGGAAAAGAACATGGCCCATACGTCCATATCCACACTCGTTCGCAAGAATAAATAGGTTATCAGGGGTGTTAAAATAGGGGCAAGTAAGGTATTTACAGTGGTCATTCCGACAGAAAGGGCTACATCCCCTTTTGCCAAATAAGTCATCACATTACTGGCTGTTCCGCCCGGGCAAGTTCCGACCAAAATTACCCCAACAAGGAGT
>CAMZEQ010000011.1 GCA_947305835.1 uncultured Alphaproteobacteria bacterium
ATTCCGAACATTTTGATCTGTTGAATCTGAATCCCATTTTATTTCAGGCATGGAAAAGATACCGGATAAATCCATACCGGAACCTTTTAATTTTAAAATTTGCTCTTGGTCATTTTGTTTCAAGTACAGCGAAAAATCATTCTGGCCCACCAAAAATTTATGAATTTGAAAAATCCATTCTTTTCCCCATAAAACATCAGCTTCAACCAAAATATCAGACGATTTTTTATCCGTTTTCCCTTGGATTTTTGTTCGCATATTTCCCTGATCAGACGTAATTGAATCAAAACGAATATCCGCCGACAGAGGCAAACCGTTTTCCTTTACAGCATTCAACAGATGCGAATGCAAATAAGCATCCGTCGCATCCAATAACAATTGGCCGGACAGAGCATCCGTTCGGGCATTTTTGGTTGCTTGAAAATGTACAGCCATTTTTCCGTTCATCCAATTTTCAATAGACGGATAAGCCCCCAATAAATCGTCCGTATGAACGTTTGTTGAAATATCGTAAACAGAACTGATACCATTCTTCGGGAAAAAGTATTCTGTCCATTTTAAATGAACAGGAACCTTAAACAATGAAGCACTTCCTTCCACATTTAAAATATTATCCCGAACATCTATCAATAAATCGGCATCAGAAATTTTCAAATCCGGTTTTGCCAAAGAAAGCGAAGCATCTTTGACATCAGCCTTGGCAGAAACCTTCACTTCACCGGGTTCAATATCCGTATCCAATCGGAAATAAAGCGTTGTTTCAATTTGCGCTGTTCCCGATGATTTTTCCGGCACAAGGCCAAATTCTTTTACAAATTCAAGAGGCGGACTGTCTAATAACTGTAATGCTTCTTTTACAGGTCCCGATATCTTTAATTTAATATCCGCCCAGCTGGGGTCTATATCCACATCCGTCAATAATATCGTTCCGGATGATAATTTTAAATTCCCGCAACGGCCGCTTTCGGTCACAATATGCACCTTATCGGGATATAAATAAACATGGCCGGCAACATCATCTATTTTTGGCATAGGCGGCAAATAATCCACCGTCATTCCCTTGATAAAAAGATCCCCATATAAATCTGTTAATTCTCCACCCTTAAAATAAAGAGTAAAATCGGCATTTTCCACGGATCCTTTGCTTAAATGACTTGACACCCAATCATGCGCATCCGTTCCAACACCACGCGGCCAGACATTTTTTACTTTTTCGGTCGGCACATGAGTTACCGTTGATTTCAATGTTGTCTGAATCTGATCAATCTTGTTTGATTTTAAAAAGTCCGCAATCCCCGTCACATCGACATCCAATGTGGCATGTGTACCGTAGGATAATAAAGCTTCGGAAGAGGCAATTTTGATTGTACGACAACCGGCACTGATAACACCGTTAATATCCAATTTTTGAATCGGATAAATATTTGTCAGCGGTTCAGGTAAATTCAGGGTCCCTGTATCCAAAGATTGAATATTAAAATTGATTTTTTTAACAATATCCGGAATAAATGCAATTTTACCGGATACATCCAATTCACCTTTTAATGAAATTTGGGTCGGGAAATCAACCCCTTTCAAAACAGGTAATAAATGTCCCAATGTTCCCAGGTTAATTTTGGGAATACCGGTTTGAAATGAAAGTTCTTTTGAAAAGCTGTTTAAATCCGCCGATAACATCACACGCGTATCAATGCCTTCGGATTGCAACCGAGCATCAAATGTCAAATTTTCCATCCAATAAAATTGACGTTGAAATTTTAATTGTCCTTCGGAAAAAACAATGTTCGATTATTGGTTAAATCTTGGATAGAAAAAGAAGCATCCAAAATATCAACGCGCCGGAAAGACATCATGTGGCGCACCAAACGTTTTCCCCAATTTAAATCCATCGGATGCGGTTTTTCGGCAGCGGAACCTTGAACACTGACCCCTTTATCCGATAAAATTAAACTCACTTTAGGTTGCTTCAAAAGGAGCATACTGGGCATATAATTTAAAGTTATCAAATGCCAAAAATCATACGACAATAACGCTGTGGGCAATAAAACTTCTTCCGTACCGTCCGGACGCAAAATACGTAATTTTTGGACATCGATTTGAATTAATCCGGGGCGTTGCCAATCAGATGAAATCATAACAGAATCAGAACGAATATGATAACCGCTGTTTTGAGGTAAAACGTATTTTTCGATTTCAGGCATTAAAAATTGTCCATCCATCGGTGATTCATGCAAAAAGTACACAGTCAAACTGACCGCCACAACCACACAAGCTGTGGCCAATTCCAATAAAAGCCACATAATGCGAAATAAGTACTTGGATATTTTTTTAAATTTTTTCATTTCACATCCATCCCCATATGTGCATCATAACGACAAACGTGAAACATGTCAAGCCTGATAAAAAAGGTGCCCATATCCATGATGAAGCCACCCAAATAAGCGGTTTGATTTTTAAGCCGTCCCCACCTTTTGACAATGAAATCCCGACAATTCCACCAATAAAAGAAGCGCCGGAAGAGACCGGTATCGCCGGCAAAAATGAAAAACCTTGGGAGAATAGAAAGAGAGTCATAGCAGCGGAAAATGCCGTTATCATAGCCTCTAACGGGGAAAGAGGAAATAAATCACGGCTGATCGTTTTGACCACACGATGCGAAGCCAATAAACATCCCAAAAATACGAATACACAAATGCTGCTTTTAATCCATAAATCAGAAAAAGACAAGACACTTGCAAACGGTTGAATAATGACTGCCAAATTGTTGCTGCCAACCGTATAAGCCATCAAGCATCCGATCCAAATCATATGAAAACGTACCCATAAATCTCGGTGTAATAAAGCCACAGGATGAACTTTCAAATAAAGGCGTGCAAATTTAAAAATAAAAAAGGCAATTATACCCGCAATCGCAGGACTGAATATCCAAGCTTTCATTAAATTCAAAATATCCGAAAATTGGACATGTCCGCCTGTGGCTAAATTCCATCCGGCTAAAGCACCCATCCCCAATTGGGCCACAGACAGAGGTAAACCCAAGTGAGTCAAAACAAAAATAACACCGGCCAATAAAAGAGCATAGTAAAAAACTTGGACGGAATCAATAAAGTGAATGTAATGCATTATGTTTTGATTAATTTCTTTCGAACCGCAAAATGTTCCCAATGAGATAAACACGGCCATCAAAAAAGCACATAATTTAAATGATAACATCCCTGTCCCGATGGCCGACCCGAAAACATTGCCCAAAATATTACGACCGAAACTGATCGCCAGAATAAATCCCCCCAAAAGAAAAACAAATTCCGTCATAATGAATACTTTGCCGCCATCACTTTTAATTTATCCGCCACATCTTCGGCCATATCCGAAATTTTTTCCAAACTGTAAATAAAACTTTTTAATTGCAACTGACGAGCCAGGGAAAGTTTTTTGCTTTGGAAAACAGCCTCCTTTAAATGAATTGCCATTAAATCTACCTGATGTTCCAGTTCATACACATTTTGAATTTCCGAATCAACATTAAAGCCCGAAAAAAAGGCTTTTACTGCTCCTATCAAGGAACCCGCACACGACAAATCCGTATGTACAATTTCACGCAAAAGAGGATGTAAATTTTTTGGCAAATCCGGTCTTTCAGCTGCCCATAAAATAATATCAGATTCATACTTATTAATAATTTTATCACAACCCTCCAACAAATCAATAATATCCGAACGCATTCCCGGTAATAACATATGGTGATACAAATTTAATTCTGTTTGGCGTCGCAAAGAATCATTTTCCGATTCCAACGTACTGATTTGATTTTTTAATGCCGTAAAATTTTTGTTCACACCCTTTTCCATATAACTTTCCAAAGCACGCAGAAACAAATAGCCGGCCTGTATAACATTCATTAAAAAAATCGTAATGTGCTCTTCTGTTTGTTTTGTTTTATGAAAAAGTGCAATTGTCATTTTATTTTCCTTTCCCCAATGCGGCCAAAGCAGACCGCATAAAACCATCCAAATCACCGTCCAGTACGCCGGATGTATCGGATGTTTCGTAATCAGTTCGCAAATCTTTAACCATTTGATAGGGTTGTAAAACATAGGAACGAATTTGATTGCCCCAACCGTTATCACCTTTTTGGGCATTCACAACACCCTGTGCTTCCAGGCGCTTTTGCAATTCGCGTTCATAAAGACGTGCACGCAACATATTCCAAGCTTGTTCGCGATTTTGAAATTGGCTGCGCTGTGTTTGGCATGCCACCACAATTCCCGTCGGCATATGCGTAATGCGCACAGCACTTTCGGTACGATTGACATGCTGACCACCAGCACCGCTGGCCCGATAAAGATCTATACGACAATCGGCCGGATTAATATCCACTTGGATCGAATCATCCACCACAGGATAAACCCAAACAGATGAAAAGCTGGTATGACGACGTGCGTTTGAATCAAAGGGTGAAATACGCACCAAACGATGGACGCCTGATTCAAATTTGAGCCAGCCATAAGCATTAGGCCCAGAAATTTTCAAAGTAGCGGATTTAATACCGGCTTCTTCGCCTTCGGATTCTTCCAATAATTCCACCTGATAACCCGACTTTTCAGCCCAGCGCATATACATACGCAACAACATAGAGGCCCAATCTTGTGATTCTGTTCCACCCGCGCCTGAATGAATTTCCAAGAAGGCATCGTTTTTATCACCTTCTCCGCAAAGCAGACTTTCCAATTCCATATTTTCAAAGTCTTTTTCCATGGATTCAAACTGTTTTTCGGCATCCGTCAATAATTCGGGTTCATTTTCTGCCTCGGCCATTTCAATCATTTCATAGGTGTTTTGAACTTGTGTTTCAGCCTGTTTTACACGTTCAATAGCATTATTTAAAGCGGTGCGTTCGGATAAAATCTTTTGTGCACGTTCCGGATCATTCCACAGATTGCCATTTGCCGCCAATGTTTCCAATTCCTGTTGCCGTTCCAGCGCCTTGTCCCAGTCAAAGACGCTCCTTTATCAAGGTCAAGATGCCTTGATATTTTTCATGCAATGAAATAATTTCTGCCCGCATGTGTTTTTCTCCTGTTAATATAATCCGCCCAAGTCCGGCATATTATCTTCATCATGAACGGTAATGTCCTGACCGATGAGTTTTTGTGGTTTGCTTAGATCAGTATCCATACGAAATGCTTCCGTTATTACGTTGGTGTCACCCGCCTTGGCCGGACGACCTGTTGTCAGATTTATACGGACCAATTTTACACCTTCCGGAACACGGAAAGGAATATCGGGTGTATCCGCCAAAGCCTGTTTCATAAAGGAACGGAAAATCGGCGCGGCCACAACACCACCGGTATCGTGCGGTCCCAAGGTTAAAGGATTATCAAAACCAACCCAAACACCCACGACTAAATCCGGCGAAAAACCAATAAACCAAGCATCACGATTGTCATTACTGGTTCCGGTTTTAGCCCCTAGGGTCTTTTTAACAGAACGTACGGACTTACCCGTACCACGTTCTACAACCCCGGTTAAAATATTTACCATTTGATAGGCACTGACCGGATCTTGAATCTGCTCTCGTTCATCGGGCAAAACAGGCATTTCATCCACAGATGCTGTTTCTCCCGTACAATTTTCACAGATACGCGTATCTTTTTTATAAAGTGTGGCACCGGATCTGTCCTGAATACGATCAATCAGGCCGGGAGTGATCTTCTTACCACCATTCACCAACATACCATAAGCCGAAGTCAAACGTAACAATGTGGTTTCGCCGGCCCCCAAAGCCGTTGCCAAATTAGGTTCCAGCTTATCGGAAATACCAAATTTTCTGCCATACCTTAAAATCCGGCGCATACCGATAGCCTGAGCCAGACGCACCGTCATCAAATTACGTGATTTTTCGATTCCCACACGTAAGGTGGTCGGACCGTAAAATTGACGCGAATAGTTTTGCGGTTTCCATTTGCTGCCATCCGTATTTTCCATTACCAGGGGAGCATCCAAAATCAAATTGGACGGATTATACCCCGCGTCCAGGGCAGCCAAATACACGAAGGGTTTAAAAGAAGAACCCGGCTGACGAAAAGCTTGTACGGCCCGATTAAATTGATTACGTTCAAACGCAAAACCGCCAGCCATTGCCAACACGCGTCCCGTATGCGGATCCAATGCCACCAGAGCACCTTCTGCCGCCGGCATTTGTTGCAAAGCATAGCCGTCTTTTGTCGGCGATACCAAAATAATATCGCCCACTGATAAAACATCCGAAGCCTTTTCAATTTTTTGTGTCGAAATACGATTTTCCGGCAGAACCGGTTTCGCCCAAGTCATTTGCCCCAAAGGAATTTGTCCGTTTGTACCATCATTTAAAGCAATATCAACCACATCGTCTTGCACCCGAATGACGGCCGCATACTGCCAATTTTTGGGTGTATAGGTATGGCTGTATTGCGCCAACGCTTCAGCCGTATCCCCATCAATATGCGCCACAGGACCGCGCCAACCATGGCGGCGATCGTATTCAATCAAACCGTCTTGCAAAGCCTGGGTCGCATATTTTTGCAAGTCAGGTTTTAATGAAGTCCGTATTGTCAATCCGCCCAAATTAATAGATTCATCCCCATATTTTTCAACAACAAAGCGACGCACCTCCTCAGCAAAATATTGCCCCTCAGATAAGCTTTTTGTTTCACCGGGTGTCATATGAATGGGGGTGCTTTGCGCTGTCAATGCTTCATCCACCGTAATATAACCATCTTCCAACATTCGAGATAATACCCAATCACGACGCTCTTTGGCAGCTTGCGGATGACGCTTTGGATGATAATTATTCGGCGCTTTCGGTAAAGCCGCCAAAAAAGCCATCTCATCCAAAGTTAATTCACTCATCGCCTTATTAAAATAAGACATCGCCGCACTGGCAACACCATAGGACCCTTGCCCCAAATAAATTTCATTTAAGTAAAGTTCCAAAATGTGATCTTTGGTAAAAGCATCCTCCATACGACGCGCCAATAAAGCTTCCTTCATTTTTCGCGATAAGGATCTTTCCGAACTTAAAAAGAAATTTTTTGCAACCTGCTGTGTGATCGTGGAAGCCCCCATCGGACGCTTACCAGACCCCAAATGTTTTAAATTATTCAAAACGGCACGGGCAATCCCCGTAAAATCAATACCGCCATGTGTATAAAAGTTTTTATCTTCTGCAGAAATAAAAGCTTGTTTCAAAAGATCGGGTATTTTTTCAATCGGCACAAAAGAACGTTTTTGTGTGGCATATTCGGCCAATAAAGAACCATCTTGGGCATACAGACGTGTGGTTATCGGCGGACGATAATCTTCCAATTGACGATAATCGGGCAATCCGATGGAATAATGCATAATCACCAAAAAGGCCAACACTGCCACAGCAATGCAACCAAAGAAAAAAAGACTGACCAATGTGGATAAAAAACGCATTTTCCTTCCTTATTCAGATGGGGAAGATTTTACGGTATTTCAAAATAAAAAACAAGTAAAATCTTTGATTCTTTAAAATTTATGAATTTGATATCCGCCGTCTGTAATATTTGTATCGGCTCAGTATAATTGGTGATTCTTGGGGCACAGCTAAAATTTTTGCTTGATTTTTTTGACGAAAGAGTTTAGAATATCGGCCAGTCGGGGTGTAGCTCAGCCTGGTAGAGTACTAGCTTTGGGAGCTAGGTGTCGCTGGTTCAAGTCCAGTCGCCCCGACCATTCAGGAAAAAGTCGTCGTTTATCGGCGATTTTTTTTGTGTGAATGTTGGGTTAGGCGCGGATGCAAAGACTGCCGGACATTTTCCGCGGATAGTCTGTATTATCGCACTTGGCACATTCTTCGGCGTTGGAGTAATGGCTGGCTGTGGTTGAGCAAGAATAACAGTAACCATCAGAGCTATGGAACTTCCCGGTACCGCAATCGGTCAAACCGCAATAATTATATCCATCAACTGTAAATATCTTGCGTGGTGTATCTGTATTATCACACGCGGCACATAATTCGGCGGTGGATTCCCTGCCGTATGTGGTTGAACAAGAAAGGCAGCTATCGACACTTTTGATCTTCCATTTTGATTCATTTTAACACACTCCTTTTACCCTACTTGTAACGCATGACAAACCCTTTGTCAGGAAAAATTTTAAATATTCATCTCAGACAGATAAAAAAACTTGCAAGAAAAATAAAAATTTTATACAGTACACACATATTGAAAAGGAAAGAAAATGACGTCTTTAGACAAAATCTTATCAGAAGAAAATGCAAAAACAAATGCAAATGCGGACTTGCTTTCGCCTTTACGCGTTGATTTTGCCGGCGGTTGGTTGGATACACCGGGTGCACACAGAACCGGGGGATATTTGGTCAATTGTTCCATTTCTCCCTTGGTTTCCAAAGATCGTTGGCAGTATTCACAACGCAGCGGATTGGGGGGATCTTCCGCTTGGGCCTTTGTCAACGGCGAAAATCCCTTTAAGTACGATATGGAACACGGCAACGGGTGGCAAGATTCTGCCATTGTTTTAGAAACAGCTTGCTGTGTTTGGTATTCGGGCGATGAACCTGTGTTGGATTTTAAAAATACAGGCGATTTTTTAAAGGGGAAAATGGCCCTGTGGGATACACATGTCCCGCATGATACGCAAACGCTTTCGCAAAAAACACGGGATATCGAAAGAATTAAAGAAATCAGCAAAATTGCCCGAATCGGCGTCTTAAATAAGGATATACATATTTTATCTTTGGCAACCAGCTTGACTTACCAAGAGCAATTAAAAGAAGGTATGAAGGAAATTCCTTTTTTGGGGACTGATGGGATTTTAGGTGCAAAGTATTGCGGCAGCGGACACGGCGGGTATATTTTATATATTTTTGAAACCGAAGAAGCACGTCAAAAAATAATTACAACAGACGCCCATTTTATCGCAATCGAACCATATTGCCGCTTATTTGGTGACAAACCGAACAAATGAATACTGCTTCAATTATTTTCGCGAGTTCGCTTGTATCGCGAATCATTGTAAAATAAGTTTTATAACACTGATGACACAATATAGTATTGCTTTTTTCTTTAAAAAATGCTAGAAAAGGGGAAAATTACAGGAGTAAAATGAAGTACATAAAATGGTTATTTTTAATTTTGATCGTTGTTTGCGTAACCTTAGCATCGGTCGTTATCAAAAACCGAATGCATCCTTTGGTTTCTGTTGTCATGCCCGTTTATAACCGTGAAAAGCTGGTCAGTCGAGCCATCGAATCTATTTTAAACCAAACCTATAAACATTTTGAATTCATCATCGTTGATGATGGTTCAACAGATACTACACCGCAAATACTGCAAAATTATGCCCAAAAAGATAACCGGATAAAAATTTTATCTAATCAACAAAACAGGGGGATTTCATATTCTCGGCAAAAAGGATTAGACGCCGCAAAAGGAAAATATGTCGCCGTCATGGATTCAGATGATTATTCCGTCCCCAGAAGATTGGAAAAATCTGTCGCGTTTATGGAAGATTATCCGGATGTGACGGCCATGTCCGGAAATACGGTGGATTTTGTCGGCGATCAATTACCGACATTTGTTCCGGGAGAAGATATTCGTCAATTGTATCGCGTACAACATGATGTCGGATTTTATGAAGTAGAATTGCTTTTGAATAACGTGTTTCCAAACACTGTTTCATTATTCAGAAGGGATTTTGTTAAAGAACACAATATTCACTATGATTTGTATTTTCAATCAGCGGAAGATTATGATTTTTGGGTTCAAATAATTTTTGCGGGGGGACGTTTTGCCTCTTTATCTGATATATTGGGATACGTGCGACGCCATGCAACAAATTCAAAATCTTATTATGACGATATGGTTTCAAACTCTATTCGGATTCATAAAAAAGCGTTTGAATTGTTCTTTACCCCCAAAGAAGAAGAGTTAAAATTCGCCTATAATCAATTAGAATTTTGTTCCATTTTGGAAAAAATGAAAAATTCCGACCGGCCGCGCGATATCATTCCGAAAGAAATGATCGAAAGAAGGCATGCCCTTTGGCGATGCCCCAAAACCACTCAGAATGCTCTTTTTTTGAAGCATGCGCTTTGGCGTGATTTTCTGATTCCGATCGGGGGTAAGAAATATCGCAGATATTCTTCAGATGATACCGCTACCGTTGAATTCAAGAAAAATTATGTGATTATTCATTGGGATCATTGGAATCCGGAAAAATTCATCAAAAATGGAAAAAATTCCTTTGAATTTCAAAAAGCTTTATAGCGCTTTCGGTGAACACGCTTCATCCAAAATTATTCATCAGGCGGAATTCATGCCGCTTAGTTGCTCTATATCAAAAAACATTAAAAAAAATCGGATGCAATGAGCCGATAAAATGCCACAAATCCAATTTATGAAATATTTTTTGATTTGGCAGGATTAAATTGACGGAACCAACCATGGCCGCCCCTTCTGGACTTATCCAAAAGAATTCCTTTGATACCACCGGGAAAATTCGCCTTCATTGCCGAAAGCCTTTCTTCCGGAATAATATAATCAGGCAGTAAAATAACGGGCTGATGATCACGCATATAATCAATCATATATCGATTCAAAAAACTTTCATCATGCCAAACCTGATAACGACCATGACTTAAATCAATATCTGTCCAATTGGCGATTGTTTCAGATAAGGTTAAAAAGGCCGAACTGGTACCGCCGTAAAAGCCGCCCGTAAAATAATATTTTCCTTCTTTTGATGCCACATAGGCTTCAGACCGTTCATTGCGTTCATACGGCATCCATTTCAAATCATATGCGTCCCAATAGCCGGAGTGTTGAGCGACCATAAGGCCCGCCGCTTTTGTGGGCAAAATTTCATCCCCGATCGGGGCTTGAAAAATCAAATTGGCATTCATGAAAAAAATATAATCATACGCCCGCAAATACCTTTTTTGATTCGAAAAAAAGTGATACCTTTTGAGCGTAATGAACGGCCATGTTTCATGGGCAACGGGAACAACAACCACATTTTCGGGAACTTGAATATCTGTTTTATCCGTGAATAAAAAATAAGTCTTATCGTGCGCCGGCAGAAAAAATTTTTCGGCCGCTTGATAAAATTGATCCCAAAACTTGATATAATTTCCCGTGGCAATATAAAGAACTGCCACTTTTTTACGTCCCGGGTGTTCAATTTCTTCAATCGGATTCGGGGTATGATTATTTTTTGATATGTATAATACTCCGGATAAAAGAACCATTAAAATACAAAAAATAATCATAAAGGAAAAGCGGCGCATTCCCCGTAACGCCCATTCTTTTACAGAATCAATGGAATCTGATGCCTGATATTTGTTCTTCATGTTTTTTATTATAAGCAGACCATTCCTTTTTGCAAGGAATATTTTTTGGCTTTTAACAAACGTTTTTAGCGAATAAAATTTTTTGGGCAGGTTTTTCCGAATACCGAGCTAATAATTTAGCGGATTTCAAAAAGTTGGTACAACAAATTGATCATCTTTCAATTCCCTGATTAGAGGTTTGCAAATGAGATGATTGTTTTGCCGCTAATTTTACAGTAGGCTCAGCATTGACAGTGCTTAAAAACTTGTCCCGCTTTTGAGGATTACAATAATCCCTCATACACTGTTCATAAAAGACTTTTCCAGACTCTGATACCTGATAGTTGTGTCTGTACTCCCAAGATTTATGTCTGCTGAGGATAGTATATAAATCAGACTCTTGTTGCCGAGCGGCGAAACAATAACCATCCAGAATCTCAGACACTTCTCGCACATCCAACATAGTTTTATGATGTAAATCTAATATCAAATTGGCAGCCATAACTCCCCGTTGAAAGGCATTTCTTCTGGCTCGGCCCCACTCTTCGGCTTCATCTTCCCAATCTTTTTCCTCTGCGTGTTTGCGTCGATTTTCCATAATCGCGGTGTTTTTACGCATAGTTTCTAACTCATTTAACAAAAATTCTTTTTTGTCTTTTGGTAAATCTCTGATTTCCGGTGTAAAAAAATCTTCAAAGTATCTGTCTTTGTATTTCAAATATAATTCTTGAACCATGTGATATATCCTTTCCAAAAGCTCTGAAATTATAGCATAGAAGTATAAATTAATCAAGCACCCCCGAAAGTTCGATAATTTACGAATTTTAGCACTTTCGGAGAGGGCAGTTATCGAACCAGCACAAACGCTTGGAAACAAAAAGAAAAACCGTCCCAAAACGGACGGTATTTTTATTGGTAC
>CAMZEQ010000012.1 GCA_947305835.1 uncultured Alphaproteobacteria bacterium
TTGAGGTTCGGTAAAGTGCAAACTTGCACCTTCTTTTGTTTCCTCTAATGTTGCCGGTACCAATTGACCAGTCGAACGATATTTAACCAAAACTTCGTCTGTCGGGAATCCTTGATGCCAAATGCATTCCGTGAGATTACAGGTATCAGAAAGCAAACTGTCCTCTGTTCCCACAATCACGGCATTTTGTTCACTATCCAGCGCCACCACATAAAGTGGTTTCGGGTAAGCAATCCCGAGGCCTTTTCTTTGCCCAATCGTGTAATTCCAAAAGCCCATATGTTTGCCCAAAACTTGACCGTTTGTCAGGATGATTTTACCCTCCTCTGGCGGACGATTTAGTAAATCGGTATAATCGCCTGCATAAAAATCTTGAGAGTCATTTTTTTCAGCTTGAATAAGACCACGTGCGCGAGCCATTTCACGGACTTCTGACTTGGTAAAATTTCCCAGTGGAAATTGTGTATGGGAAAGTTGTTCGGGCGTCAAGCGATACAAAAAATAGCTTTGATCTTTTTTGGAATCTGCCCCACGTTGCAAAATAAAAGTGCCGCCTTTTTGGGTAATACGGGCATAATGACCTGTCGCAAAGGCATCAAATTCAAGACCTGATTTTTTGGCCATCTGACCCAAAAGACCGAACTTCATTTCGGTATTACAATGCACACACGGATTGGGTGTCTGACCAGAAAGATACGTTTTTTTAAAATACGCCAGCACCGTTTTTTTAAATTCTTCGGATAGGTCAAAAGAATAGTGCTGAATCCCCTGATCTTCACACCATGCGTGGATATCCCGAATATCTTGTTTTTCGGCGGGGCCATAGCAAGCATCTTTCATCATATGCTGAGGCGCAGGTAAATCTTTATTGTAAATCAGCATGGACAAGCCGATGACTTCATGCCCCTGCTCTTTCAAAAGAAGCGCCGTCAAAGTAGAATCCACACCACCCGAAAGACCAACTGCTATTTTCATAGAAGCCCCCCTAAATATGCAATATGAAGAGCATAGAGGATGAGGAATAACGCCCCCATCCAGCGCGTGTACTTTTTAAAGGCAAAAGCGATAACTATCATCAAGGCTGTGACAAAAATCATAATAAGCATATCAATCCAAATCCCCTCAGGAATTTGAACGGGCATGAAAAGAGCTGTCGCCCCTAAAATAAACAGGGAATTATAAATGTTAGAGCCAATCACGTTCCCAAACGCCACGTCGTTATGCTTTTTAAGGGCTGACATAATGGAGGTCGCCAATTCCGGCAAACTGGTTCCCACCGCCACAATGGTCAAACCGATAACTGCTTCGCTGATACCCCAAGTGTGCGCCAAAGCAACGGAATTATCCACCAATAATTTTGCCCCAAAAAGTGTCAGAAAAATGCCGGCAATCGTGCGACACAAAGAATTAATAAGAGGTACTGTTTTTTCTTTTTCTTCAGAGATTTCTTTTTCGGTTTTATAGGAATAGATAACATAAAAAATAAGAGCGCCCACCATTACTGCACCCAACAAGTGCCCTATCGTTCCAAAAGAAGCAGCCCCCACCAAAACAAGCGTGGAAAACACCAAAAAAGCCGCGTCACGACGGAAGGATTTACCTTTTACATGAACGGGATTCAAAAGGGCAGCCACACCCAATACCAACAAAATATTTGCGATATTGGAGCCTACCACATTGCCAACGGCTATACCATCCACTCCCTCACGAATGGCAATCAGACTTGCCGCTAATTCGGGCGTTGAAGTACCAAATCCAACCAAAGTCAGTCCGATCAAAAGCGGAGATACTTTTAACCGACGGGCAACAGCGACAGAGCCGGCCACCAGCCAATCGCCCCCAATAAACAATAAAAACAGCCCCAAAACTAATAAAAGATATGTCATTACTTATCCTTCCTTGAGGGATATTATAACCTAAACCGTACAAAAATGCAAAAGAAATAATTACCCGAAAACTTTTTTCAAATGCCGCTGCAAATCAGATAAATATTCATCCACTTGCGGATTTTTCACCACATTATGACATGAAAAACTGGGCAATGCTTTTAATCCAACAAAACTTTGCGCTTGATGCATGGAGACCAGCGCTTTATCCAATGTGGGTAGTTTGGAACCAAAAGCCTCCTTCGGCGCATTCCACGTGGTTGACAGCATATATGTTTTACCGCCCAAAAGTCCCCCTTGGCCATAGGGTTTATCGGCTGTTTGATAAAAAATACCATAGGCGTAAACATCCTGGATATACTGTTTTAATTTGGCCGGCGCGCCAAACCAGTAAGCAGGGTATTGGAAAATAATCGTATCCGCCCACAAAAACTTCTTTTGTTCTTGCCCTATATCATAACCCTTTTCCACCGCGGTTGTTTTAACTTTATGCCCTTTTTGGGTAAAATACTTTTTCATCTCAGTTGCCAAAGTGCGGTTCAAACGCCCCGTTGCAAAGGGTGTTTTTTGATGTCCGTTGATAATTAAAATATTTGCCATCGTTTCCTCCTTTTTTTATTAGAAGTAGGGTAATTTAGAATAAATTTCAAGTTTAAAAATCAAGCTAAGGAAAATGTGTATCTGAATGCTTTTCTTTTACCCGCTCAATCCGGCAGTTATATTTAACTATTCTTTCTGCTAAAAAGTTATAAAAACGCATTTAAACTCATTTTTTAATTTCTGATAGGGGTGAAGGCACCTCTGACGATTTGAAGGAAACTCCTTTTACGAGGAGAAACAAGTTTTTCCTCTAGTTCTGATCTCTTCCTTTTGATCTCTGTTTTCATCTGCCTGACATCCTTAGGCGTCAAAACAGGCAAACCAAAACGATCGTATTCTTGAACCATTTATTTCCTTTCAATTATACTTTTTGAATATCAAAAGTAATTGTGCTGTCGCCCAATTCTTCTGTCTTTCCTGAGTTGGCAGCTTCGGCAAAAGCAGTTGCCAAAACTTGTTCAGCAATATAATCTTTATGTTCAGCCAAAGCTTGTTTGACTTCTGCCGATTCACTTGCCCACACCAAAGAAATCCGATCGGATACATCCAAATCTTTGTCTTTACGCATTTGTTGTACCATACGGACAAAGTCACGGGCAATCCCTTCACGGGCCAATTCAGGATGAACGGTTAAATCCAACTGAACCACAGCCGTATTATCGGGCAAAGGTTGCCCACGGAACCCTTCCTTCATCGTCAGGCGCAATTCAAATTCGTCAGCGTTCAAAGTTTGTCCGCCAATGGCCAAAGTTCCGTCTGTATTCAAAGACCATTGATTTTGTTTATTGGCGGCCATAATCGCGCCCATAAATTTACCCAAACGCTTTCCAATCAGCGGTGTTTTTAAATATAGGAATTTATCGGCCACAGTGGACACATCCGTATTCAAAACAATGTCTTTTACATTGATTTCATCCTTCAACATTTCTTTGAAGTTTTCCAAAGTATTGGCTTTTTCACCCGCAATTGTCATACTGGACAGAGGCAGACGGTTACGCAAATGATTTTCTTCACGAATGGCTTTTGCCGTACTGGCCACAGCGCGCACCAAATCCATTTGCGCGATCAATTCTTTTTCCTCCGGTAAATCCTCCACATTCGGCCAATCCGCCAAATGCACAGATTCTTCACCCACTAAACCGCGATAAACATAATCCGCCATAAACGGTGCCAATGGGGCAATCGCTTTGGCAAGCGTCACCAATACCGTATAAAGTGTATCAAAGGCAGAAGTATCCGTACCATCCCAAAAACGGTCACGAGAACGACGAATATACCAATTGTTCAAGATATCCAAAAATTCGGTAAAGGCAGTCGCTGCAGCTGGCGTATCATAATCAGCCATATTTTGGTGTACCGTTTTCACTAAATCTTTTAATTTTGCCAAAATGTACTTATCCAACACATCATCGGAATTGGTGATTTCTTTGGCTTTAATACCTTCCGCATTGGCGTACAGGCAGAAAAAGTAATACGCATTCCAAAGCGGCATTAAGGCTTGACGCATGGCTTTGGCGACTTCTTTGCCTTCATAATCCATACACACATTTCCCCCATGCACAATGGCAGAGGACAATAAAAACCAACGCATGGCATCAGACCCGGAATTATTCAATATGATATAAGGATCCGGATAATTCCCCAATTTCTTGGACATTTTGACACCGCCTTCGGCCATCACTAAACCGGTCGCCATACAATGTTTATAAGCGGGCTTATGATGAAGCGCAACACCCAACACATGCAACGAATAGAACCAACCGCGTGTTTGATCCAAGCCTTCCACAATGAAATCGGCGGGGAAATGCGCATCAAACCAATCCTTTTTATCAAAAGGATAATGCACTTGACCTTCGGGCATAGAGCCGGATTCAAACCAGCAATCAAACACGTAAGGCACACGGCGCATTTTCGTTTCCCGCGTCGGATCATCAGGGTTCGGATAGACCACTTCATCAATGAAGGGACGGTGCAGATCTGTCACCTTGAATCCAGTTTTTTCTTGGATTTCGGCGATGGAACCAAACACATCTGTCCGTGGGAATTTGGGATTATCTGACTGCCAAACCGGCAAAGGAACACCCCAATAACGATTTCGCGAAATGTTCCAGTCCGGGGCTGTTTCCAAACCCTTACCAAAACGACCGTTTTTCACATGTTCCGGCGTCCAGGTAATTTCTTGGTTTAAAGAGACCATCTCATCTTTAAAATTGGTCACTTTAACAAACCAACTGGACATGGCCTTATAAATCAGCGGGGTATCTGTACGCCAACAATAAGGATAGGCATGTGTAATTTGTTCTTTTTTGACCAATAGGCGCTTTTCTTTCAACCAATTGATAATGTCTTCATTGGTATCAAAAACCTGACGGCCTTGATAATCGGGAACATCAGTTGTAAAACAACCCGCTTCATCCACTGGGCAGACCACAGGAAAATCAGGGCTGACTTTCATACAGGCATCAAAGTCTTCCGCACCAAACCCCGGGGCAATATGTACCATACCGGTTCCATCTTCGGTGGATACAAAATCACCTGAAATAATTTTAAAACACCCTTTTTCTTTTAAGTTAGCAAAATAAGGGAACATGGGGGTATAGGATTGGCCCACCAATTCTTTCCCTTTAATGGTGGCAACTTGTGTGGCATGTTCCAATTGTTTGGCATAGCGCCCCTTTAATCCTTCGGCCAACACGTATTTTTCACCGGATTCTTCCATCACAGCGTAATCAATATCTTCACCGACAGCAATCATCAGGTTAGAAGGTAAAGTCCATGGCGTTGTCGTCCATACCAATAAATTCATACCGTTTTCTAACCGAAATATAACGGTAATAGCGGTGTCAGTTTTATCGCGGTAGGCCTGCGCCACTTCAAAGTTGGACACAGTTGTTTGAGCAGCCCAAGAATATGGTTGTACACGGTAGCCTTCATAAATCAAACCTTTATCATAAAGGGCTTTAAAGTTCTGAATCACGGATTCCATAAAGGTCAAATCCATCGTGCGATATTCCAAATCCGGATCCACCCAACGCCCGATACGATGGAATAAATCCTTAAAAATACCTGTGTATTTTAATACATCTTGTCGGCAATAATCATTAAACTTTTGAATACCAAATTCTTCAATCGCCTTATGGCCGGAAACATTCAAGACCTTTTCAGCAGCCATTTCAGCGGGTAATCCGTGACAGTCCCAACCAAAAGGGCGTTCCACTTTCTTGCCTAACATGGTTTGAAATCGGGCAATCGTATCTTTCACATAAGACACAAAAATATGGCCATAGTGCGGCTGACCGTTCGCAAACGGAGGACCGTCATAAAACACGAATTCATCACCGTCTTTACGCTTATCTTTGACTGATTCAAAAATTCGTTTGTCATCCCAAATTCGTAAAATTTCTTCTTCCATCTGAGAAAAGTTCATTTTCGGGTTTAATTCGGGATAATATTTTTGTCTATCAGTCATTTTTCATTTTTCCTTTCATAAAAAACAGGACCTTATTATGCCAAAAAATGTAAAAAAAAGCAAGAATTTTTCTTGACAAGAAGCAAAAAATAAGTTATAATCACGCTATTATTTTTCATTAAAAGGAGTTAAAAATGGTTAAACGCACATATCAACCCAGTAAATTGGTTCGCACACATCGTCATGGTTTCCGTGCACGTATGGCAACTCGCGGCGGTCAGAAAGTTTTAAATGCTCGCCGGGCCAAAGGTCGCAAAACTTTAAGCGCCTAATAAAAAGGTTGATCGTTTCAGTTACAAAAGGCACCTGATTTTATAAAGGTGCTTTTATTTTGGGATAAAAATGACATTAGAACGCATCAAAAGTCACTTTGATTTCATCGAGATGAAGGACACGAATACAAAAGCCTTCACACACAGCTTCGTGTTGCAAATTCGTCCGAATGATCAAGGAAAAACCCGCGTAGGTTTCACTGTTTCCAAAAAAATCGCCAAACACGCCGTCGTACGCAATCGTTTACGCCGACAAATGCGTGAAATCGTGCGCCTTTCTGAAACGCTTGCCGAATTATATCCCAGTCACGATTTGGTTTTGATTGCCAAATCTGATGCACTCAACCGTACTTATCAGCAACTTACCGAAGATTTTAATTATCTTCTGACGCATGTAAAGGATGTCGTCAATGAACCGATGCGTAAAAATAATAGCCGATAAGCTGATTCGATTTTATCAACTGACTTTTTCATCTTTTGTCGGCCATTACTGCCGTTTTCAACCGACTTGTTCCGAATATGCCCGTCAGGCAGTTCAAAAATATGGCATTTTTAAGGGCGGATGGCTAACCTTTAAACGGTTATGCCGATGCCATCCTTGGAACAAAGGCGGATATGATCCCCTGATTTAATACAGATACTGTAATTTAAAAAGTGTCTGCCAATCTGGTTTGGCTTCTTTTTGGTGTTCCGGATGCAAGCGCATACCTGCTTCACCGGCAACCAAAAGCTGATCTTTCAACAACTGATTCGTAAAGAATAGTGAGAAATCATATTCACGCGCATCGGGTTTCATATCCGCAGAATATTGCGTGCGATATAATCTGTCCTCATACATATCACGTGATGAAGGCAAATCAAACGTAACCCTGCCCGAACGCACACGCAGAGGCGAAGCCAACTTGATACCGTACATAGATTTTACATCCGGCTGATAAGTAGCCGCCAAAGCAAATGAATCCGATGTCAAACGCGAAAATTTCATCAATGTCTGACCTTTTTTCGCTTCGGTCATACCATAAGTATAAGAAGCCGATAACTTCCATTTTTCAAAGGGCATAACCATTGCATTCAATGAAATAAATTTGGTTTTATTACCATCTGTTTCAAAAGCACCTGCCCCATGCACCCCCAACAAAGATTCTTCCTCTTGCATCTGACCGAAAGACATGTTAAACACCAATGATTTTTGGGGTGTATAACGCAATCCTGTTTGAATAACACTCATCATCGGTTTATCCGACATTCGATCCAATGTATCCGAATCAATAAAACCATTTTGCCCATATTCAACGGCTCCGGTCAAAGACAAATCCCCCTGCACACGATAAACCAAATCAGCACCCCAAGCTTGACGCATATTGATAAACGGATTTTGAACAATACGATCCAGATAGCTGCCACCCAAAGATTTTGTATCTTGACTGTACTTCAAACCAAACGATAAATCAGATGTTGGTTTCATTTGCATACGCATAGCTCCCATCGGCAATCCGACGGAATCAGAAGGAGCAGCCGTCAAAGCAAACGAAAGATGATCGTTTGTATCAACTGTTTTTTCATCAAATGCCATAAAAGATCTGAAAGAGCGTTTCAAAGAATCAGTTTTCTTCTCGGTCTTTACGAAATTAGACATCGCCATAGCATAAGAACGCGTATATTTATCCAAAACGATAATATCTTTCGGCAGCACTGACAAAACATGAGACAACGACGCAGGTAGCGTAACAGATGACGAAGATGCATTCACTGCTAATGCAGACGAAGCTACCGTATCCAAACTGATTTTGGGAACACCGACAGGGTCCGTTGCCGCATCCAAATTTACCAAACCATGGCCGTAAATTGCATTGTATTTGCCTTCTTCGGTATTTTTTTCATAAGCATTTTCAACGTCTCCGACTGCTACTGCGGCCGCATTATAGGCCAAAATTTCATCACTGGTCGGTTTGATATAATCAGCTGTTTCAAACAAAATCTGAACAACTTCTTGGGGTTTTAAGAAGGGGAAAGCCCCCATTAAAAGACCCACTGAAGCCGCGACAACAGGTGCTGCCTGGCTGGTTCCCAACATCAAACTGTAACTGTCCCCGATTGATGTTGAACCGATGGGGGAGGATGCTGTACCACCCGGTGCAGCCAAACAGTACATGGAAGAAGAACCGCAACGATTAGATTCGTATTTCTTATCTCCCTCTGTACCAAAATAAGCCATTTTTTTGTTTTCATCAATCGCCACAACAGAAATCAACAAATTTTTGTAAATACTGTTGGCGTAATTTTCCTTAAGATCATTACTTTGACCAATCAAAGGCGCGACCACATCTATACTGGGCTGAGGTTGAGCTTCATTACCGGCAGAAAAGACCAAAACGGTTCCGGTTTTACCCGCCACTTCTTTTTGAGTTGCGGCTTCATATCCGGCCTTCACTTCATCCGAAAAACCATCCCATACCGATTTATTAACTGTAGCAGAAGAAGAAATATACGAATCATGCCCCAAAGACAAATTGATGACCTGAGCGTCAGTCCCTTCAACCACATCTTTCAAATGGTTCATAACCTGATTCATACGAAAATCTACCCGAACAGGAATAATTTCCGCATTAGGCGCCACACCGGCAGTACCAACCCCGTCTTGTACCGCAGCAATAATACCGGATACATGCGTTCCATGATCTTCCGCTGACCATAAAGCATCATTATTTAAAAGGCCCGGTGTCGGATCTTTTTCATTATAGACATATCCTTTTATTCCATACTTGGAAACATATTCATTCCATACTTCACTGGAATCAGATAAGGCGGAATAATCCGAAACATAATAGTAAAAAACCCCGGCGGGCACCTGCGTATCGGTCGGATTATAGGAAACACCGACCGGATAATAAATCACTTTTGAACCTTCACGGCGTAAACAATTTGTTCCACCCGAGCTGGCACAAACCGGGGCAAATTGACCCGCATATTCATTCCATTTATCCTGAGATTCCATATTGTATGAGCCTTCAAAAGAAGTGGGGATAATATTGATAATTGGATCTGTGCCGGAAGTCAAATAGGCCCGCTGATTCACCGTACTGAAAGCCCAACATTTTTCAGAATTACTGGCGGAACAAGGACCATAACTGTAATTTAAACGCGTACTGCTGATGTTTTTTTTCAACTGAGTGTGTGCATATGTATCCACTTCCAATCCGGAATCCATAACGGCTATTTTGACTTTATCTTGGGTAATTTTGGGATTATCAGCATCCGATCGATCAACAACATATCCCGTATAACCGCGTACCCAGGCCGAAGCCGCATTAACCATCGGCAAATAAGACATCGGATTTACCAAAAATATTGTATCGACCGGCGTCGTATCACCGGGGTTTAAAACTCGTTGGTAATAATTCCAATTCATTCCGCTGTTATATTCCCATCCGACAGCATTGGATGTTGCCCAATTTTTATTTTCCGTAATCAAATTTGCGTAATAATCTTGGGCATAATTATTAAAATTTTGCGCTGCACTGGTCTTGTCACCGGTTATCGGATCTGTCGTCTGAACAAATTTTTGAGACGTGTTATTCCAATATCCCCCAAGCGTCGGAAAATCATCCAAACTGAGATCCGTTTTCACAGCCTTAAATAAATCAGCGTCATGCTCGGGTACAGGACTCGCAGAAGCTTTGCCGCCGGAACCTATTAAGGCGATTGCACCCACCGTAACACCGGCCAATAAAATCTCCCCTGCATGCGGAAAAGGCATCCCTAATCTTAATGAAGAAACAGGCGGTCTTGAAGGCAGCATCGTATTGGGAACCAATATACGCCCATCAACATAACGCCCTAAATCCGGATTCTTCAGGTAAAAATAACGCAAAGTTTGAGGAGATATCTGACTGACACAAGGCACATGTACAGTTGCACCTTGATCAAACAGCATTTTATAACCTTTTGCATCACCGCGAATAAGGGTCGTACACAACGCCGTTTGTCCGGACGGGCTGGAAGCATTAATATTAATCCCTTCCGATATCATTTTTTTCAGCGCTTTTTCATCACGCCGAACCACCGCTTCCATAATGCGATCGTATGCAGGCAAAAAGGGATAGGCCGACAAGCCCGTGCTTTGGAAAAGCAACACTCCACTCAACAAAAAAGGAATAATAAAACGTCTCACCTTTTACCCTTTTCACATTATTTGAATTTCATTGTAATCCTAATTGGTAAACATTTGGTTAATAAATATCTTTTTTTCATATTAAATTAAGTTAAGCGGATATTCATGTAAAACAGTATAATATTTACCTTCGCCATTTTCTTTGGAATGACTTTCAAACAGGTAAAAAGAAGATACCTGCCATTCCGGTGAGTGGTATAAATTATTTTTTTCAATATAGTGCAATACTTCCGGCAAAGAGGTGCCAACCAACTTGGCCAATGTCACATGCGGATGGAACTTAAACCTATCCTGACCATCCGCACCGGCACGACGGATCGCATTTGCAACTTTTTCCTGCAATTCACGCAAAGCTTTATCCGGTTCAATATCGGTCCACAAATGATGCGGCACATCCCCCGTTTCAAAATAACCGATCTCTTTTAACCTCATAAAAAATGCCGGAAACCGCACATAAGATAATTCACGTTCCACCTCTTCTGCAGTCGGTTCATCCACATTTCCGACAAAAAAAAGTGTCAGATGGTATTTTTCGGGTGTTTTCCAAAGAGCACCGGCCAAATCCGGAGGTAATTGCTGCAACGTATCTTTGACTTCTTCCGGTATTGAAAGCCCCACAAATAAACGCTTCATAAAATCTCCTTTGCTTTTCGTTTATTTTTAGTGTATAATGCTTTTATAAAAAAGGAAAGAAAAAAATGAGTTTAATGAAAGTTTTTGAAATTCCGGAACCTGTTTTGCGGGAAAAAGCAAGGCCCGTTGACAAAGTGGATAATCGGATTGCCGGACTTTTGGATGATATGTTGGAAACAATGTATGCCAGCAATGGTGTCGGATTAGCCGCCAATCAAGTGGGCTTGTTGGAACGCATTGTTGTCATTGATTGCGCCCGAGAGGGTGAAAAACCGGACCCACTGCAAATGGTGAATCCCAAAATCATTGCACATTCTGAAGAAATTTTGTGTCGTAACGAAGGCTGCCTTTCCGTCCCCAGAGAATATGCGGATGTCAATCGTTTTGCTGTTGTAACCGTTGAATATTTAGATAAAAAAGGGGTAAAGAAAACCAGAACAGCCGATGGTTTACTGGGCATGGCCATTCAACACGAATTGGATCATTTGGACGGCATTTTGTTTATTGATTATCTTTCCAAACTTAAACGCGATAAATTGCTGCACCATTTAGAAAAACGACGCAGAAAAGAAGCCAAGGAGAACCAAGAATGAAACTGATTTTTATGGGAACGCCGAGTTTTACTTTGCCCGTATTGGAAGCTTTAGCTGCAAAGCATGATATTGCGGCTGTTTACACGCGTGCCCCGAAACCGGCCGGTCACGGCATGAAATTAACAAAATCTGCCGTGCACGAATGGGCAGAAGTACATGGTATTCCTGTGTATACTCCCCCCACCCTTAAAGATGAAAAAGTTCAACAACAAATCGCTTCTTTCGAGGCTGATGCTATTATTGTATATGCTTATGCGATGATGATCCCGACGGCTGTTTTGAATTGTACCCCCAAAGGATGTATCAACATTCATCCGTCATTATTGCCGCGTTGGCGCGGGGCTGCACCCATGATTCGCACAATTCAAACCGGCGACAAAGAAACCGGCGTCAGCTT
>CAMZEQ010000013.1 GCA_947305835.1 uncultured Alphaproteobacteria bacterium
CATTAAACCGTAAAGTAACAATAACATACCTGATAAAAATCCTTTTCTTTGACGATATTTCGGAAATAACCACCACAGTGTATTTAAAACAATAAACAAAATTAGCCCTTCACATGCTGCTTCGTATAATTGGCTCGGATGGCGCGGTTCTGTTCCGCCCTGAGGAAAGATCATGACCCACGGTACGGCATGGCTGATACGACCGAATAATTCGCCATTAACGAAATTGGCCAGTCTGCCCAAAAACAATCCGAGGGGGGTTATGCAAGCTAAAATATCACCCATTGTTAAAATGTCGACCTGCCTCTTTTTGGCAAACAAGACGGTTGCCAAAATTACCCCCAAAAGTCCCCCATGAAACGACATTCCGCCTTCCCATACGGCAAAAATTTTTAAAGGATTTTCACAAAAATAATGTAAGTTGTAGAAAAGAACATATCCTAATCGGCCGCCTGCCACAATGCCGATTGTACCCCACATCAAAAAATCATCTATTTTAAGGGGGGTAAATGTACTGCGTGCATAAACGGACATTTTTCTGGCCAATGCCCATGCGCCTAAGATCCCGAAAATATAAGCCAGAGAATACCAACGAATGGCAAAAAATCCCCATTGAAATAATATCGGATCTATCTGTGGAAAAGGAATACCTGAATACATTTGACTCTCTTTCTGCTTAACAACTAGCCCAAATTTAAAAAAAAGTCAAGCCTTGCAATTTTATTTTGACTTTGCTATGATACCATCTTCAAAAAGGAGTTTTTTTATGACAAATTTTGCGCAAATATCTGTGATCGGTTGTGGTCGTTGGGGTGGTTTTTTGGGTTATTATTGTGCTAAATACAAGCATTCGAATGTTTTATTTTTGGGTGTGCCGCAAGATCCTGCTTATCAATCACTTATAAAAACAGGCAATAACGGTTATGTGACTATGCCTGAAAATGTTACTTATACAACAGATATGGCCGAATGCTTAAAAAATGACTTTATTATCATATCTATCGGTTGTCAGGGATTTCGTGGTTTGTGTCGTCAAATGGCTGCCTATGATTTAAAAAACAAGACTTTTTTGTTAGCTATGAAGGGATTAGAGGAAAAAACCGCTTTGCGGATGAGTCAGGTTTTTCACCAAGAAATAACCGAACCTACAGCTCGTGTGGCATGTTTGATGGGGCCCGGTCATGTTCAGGATTATTTGCAAGAAATTCCCAGTTGCGTTGTTATTGACAGTTCGAACGAAGCTGTGACGCGTGTCGTTTCGGATTATTTGAACAGTTCGTTGATTCGGACTTATTACGGGACAGACTTGATCGGTAATGAAATCGGTGCCGCCATGAAAAATGTGATTGGTTTGGCCGCGGGTATTTTGGACGGGTTGGGTTGGTCCGGCCTTAAAGGCGCCTTGATGGCGCGTGCTCCGGTGGAAGTCGGACGATTAATCGAATATTTTAAAGGGAACCCCAAAAGTGCCTATGGTTTGGCGCATTTGGGGGATTATGAAGCAACTTTGTTTTCTTCGCACAGCCACAATCGTGCCTATGGTGAAAGTTTGGTAAAGGGTCCGAAATTTGATAAATTGGCCGAAGGTGTGCCGACATTGGCTGCAGTTTATGCTCTGCGCGATAAGGTGGATATGCCGATCTGTCGTTCACTGTATCGTGTGGTTTATGAAAATCAAGATCCCAAAGCGGCGATTGAACACCTTTTCCGTCGTGAAAACAAGGTTGAATTTTCTGATTTGGGAAAATAATTATTGACATTTTCGGTTAAATCTGTTATAATCCGTCGCGGATTTTAAGTGAATCCTTTCTCCCGCATTGCCGGGGGATGTGGTCCTGGGCGGCCTGTCATGGGGATGGGCGCGGCAAAAACGAGGGCTTTAACAACCGAAAGGAAAATAAAAAGCATGTCTTTTTACGAAAATTTGATGCTCGTGCGTCCGGATTTAACCGCCGCTAAGGTGGCTGATTTGAACAAAAAGTACGCCAAGGTCGTTGCTGATAAAGGCGGAAAAGTGGTTAAGTCAGAAGATTGGGGTTTGCGCGATTTGGCTTATAAGATTCAAAAGAACCGTAAAGCCTACTATGTTTTAACTTATTTGGATGCACCGGCTGAAGCCGTTTTGGAATTGGAACGCCTTATGCGTTTGGATGAAAATTTGTTGCGTTATATGACGCTCAAAATCGATGAAATTCCAGAAGGTGCTTCTGTGATGTTGGAACCAAAATCTCGTCGAATTAAAGACGATAAGTTGGAATTACAAATTGAAGGAGATCAATAATGGAAATGAAAATGAATCATGGTTGCCCGTTTTGTGGCGCCGGTATCCAAGAAATTGATTATAAGGATATCAAAACATTGTCTCGTTATATCACAGAAAACGGTAAGATCATTCCCGGCCGTATGTCCGGTTTGTGCCGCTTTCACCAAGCTGCTTTGACCAAGGCTATTAAACGTGCCCGCAATGTGGCATTGTTGCCGTTTGTCAATAACGATTAAGGAGGTAGCCCATGGAAATTATTTTATTGGAACGTATTGATCGTTTGGGGCAAATGGGTGATGTGGTTAATGTTAAAAACGGCTATGCCCGTAACTACTTATTCCCTCAACATAAAGCCTTGCGTAAAACAGCTGATAATATGAAGTTGTTTGAATCTAAACGCAAAGAATATGAAGCCATTAACGCTAAATTAAAGGCTGAAGCCGAAGATTTGGCCAAAAAAATGGCTGGTTTATCCGTCACTATTATTCGTCAGGCTGCTGAAACAGGCCAATTATACGGTTCCGTGACAGGTCGCGATATTTGTGATGCGATTGCTGAAGCCGGCTTTAAAGTTCAACGCCGTCAGGTGAAGATTAATGAAGCTTTTAAGGTGATGGGTATGTTTGATGTGGCGATTGCTTTGCATCCGGATGTGGAACAAAGTATCCGTGTGGTAATTGCCCGTTCAGAAGCTGAGGCCAAAAAAGTGAAAGAAAAGAAAGTTAAAGCAGCCAAGAC
Source organism: uncultured Alphaproteobacteria bacterium (assembly GCA_947305835.1). Lineage (GTDB taxonomy): Bacteria > Pseudomonadota > Alphaproteobacteria > CAAHEQ01 > UBA3637 > UBA3637. The sequence goes on from CAMZEQ010000013.1 coordinate 3,002, forward strand.
AGAAAAAGAAGCAGCAGCGGCAGAAGCAACGGAAGCCCCTAAGGCTGAAGAATCCAAAGCGGAATAAGCTTTTATGGTTAATTAAAACCGCCCTTAATCAGGGCGGTTTTTTGTTTGAAAAATATGGATATTGACGGGTAAAAGAAAGACGAGAAATATTTTTAAAAAGAAATATAAAAAATTGTTGAAAAATTTTTAAAAATCAGCTATAATATCCCAATCTGTGTCACGTGATGCAGACGAAGTTTTTCACCCCTGGAGGGAAAACTTCTTTAACTTTTATAAAAAGGATTATAAATGAAAACAGTATCTTTAAACGCAACAAAGCGTGAAAAAGCTGGCAAGGGGGCCTCTCGGGCAATTCGTCTTAAGGGGTTTGTTCCTGCCGTAGTTTATGGGGATAAATTGGCCCCGGAAATGATTGCCATTGAAGAAAAGTTTTTAGTGGCTGAAATGAACAAAAAAGGTCTTTGGACCCGCCAATATGAAATTAATGTGGATGGTAAAGATAAACATTTGGTGTTGTGTCAGGATATTCAAAAACATCCTGTTTCTAACCGTCCGATTCATGCTGACTTTTTAAGAATTTCCAAGACATCTGTCTTGACTTTGGATATTCCTTTGCAATTTATTGGTGAAGATGTGGCGCCTGGCTTTAAGAAAGGTGGTGTGTTGAACATCGTTCATCGTACGGTTCAAGTTAAATGTACAGCGGATAATATTCCCGAATCATTTACGCTTGATTTGTCTAAGGCTGAAATCGGTGATACGTTTAACGCTTTTGATATTCAATTACCTGAAGGTGTTAAGTTGGCTGCCAAAGAAGATTTCACTGTGGCCAGTGTTGTGACACCGCAAGAAGAAATTAAAGAAACAGCTCCTGCAGCCGCGGCCGCTCCGACAGCGGATGCCGCAGCTCCTGCAGCAGATGCTTCAGCGCCTGCAGCGGATGCCAAAGCCGAGGAGAAAAAATAATGAAGTTGTTGGTGGGCTTGGGCAATCCGGGTTCGGAATATGCAAAAACCCGCCACAATATGGGATATCAGGCGGTGGACGAAATTGTCCGCCGCTTTTGCTTTGATTCCTTTAAATCAGAACATAAAGGTTTGGTGGCGCGCGGTATTATTGATGGCGAAAAGTGTTTGATTTTAAAACCTGAAACTTACATGAATTTATCGGGTGAATCCGTGCAAAGTGTCATGAGCTTTTATAAAATTAAACCCGAAGATATAATTGTTTTTCATGATGATTTGGATTTACCGGTCGGTAAAGTGAAAGTTAAAGTTGCCGGGGGCAGTGGTGGTCACAACGGTATTAAAAATACTGATTGCCATATCGGTCCTGACTATATGCGTGTGCGTATCGGCATTGATAAAAGCAAGATCATCAATCCGGCCGATTATGTGCTGGGAAAACCGACAGCGGATGAACAAAAAATTTTGGATACTTTATTTGAACACATTGCTGAAAATGTCCCTTTATTATTAAAAGACGATATGTCAGGCTTTATGAATAAAATCAAATGAACAAACGGGATATTGATTTTATGGCCGAATTGATGGCCAAAATGGATCGTAAAGCCTCAGTTGCGGGCGATATTATCAATGATTATTTGGCAAAAAGGAAATTAAATCCTGAAGAAAAAGCCTTATTTTTGGAAATTATTTGGGGTATTATTCGTTGTTATGCACGTTTAAAATGGGCTTATCCTGATGCAGATTGGTCAGCACGAATTCAAAACTTTATCCGAAAAGGAATTCCCGCTGTGTCAAATGCACCGCTTGATATTCAATATGAAGTTCCGGAATGGTTTTTGGATCATATTCCCAATCCTGAATCAGAGTTGCCCCTGTTATTGGAAAAACCGCCGATTGTCCTGCGTGCAACAGGTAATCGTGATGAAATTTCCGCCGATTTAAAACAAGAAGGTTTGGCAGTAGAAAACTGTACCACTTCACCTTTCGGCCTTATTTTAAAAGAGTATGCCAATTTGAAAAATACGCGCGCTTGGAAAAAGGGGCTCATTGAAATTCAAGATGAAGGCGCACAATTGTTGGCCTTGGATGTCGGCATCAAATCCGGACAAAGTGTTTTTGATTTTTGTGCCGGTGCAGGGGGAAAGTCCCTTATTTTTGCACAAATTATGCAAAATAAAGGGCAAATTTTGGCCTATGATATTACCCCTAAAAAGCTGTTTGAGTTAGTCAAAAGGGCAACGCGGGCGCAAATTAAAATTATTCAGATTGCAACACAATTGCCGAATCCGGATAAAAAATTTGATCATGTGGTGGTGGATGCGCCGTGTTCCGGTTGCGGTACTTGGCGCCGTTGTCCCAATATGCGTTGGCAATTGACCGAAAAACAATTGAAACATATTGTACGGGTGCAAAGTGAAATTTTGAATCGTGCCGAACAGTATGTGAAAATCGGTGGTTTTTTATCTTATGCAACATGTTCTTTAACATCAGATGAAAATGAAGCGCAAGTGGATGCTTTTATAAAAACGCACCCAGATTATCAAATTATCAGGCAAAAACGTTATTCTCCGGCCAGAACAAATACAGATGGATTCTTTTTGGCTCAAATGCAAAAGGGGTAAAGTTTTTCTTGACAATTTGAATAAAAGAGTGTAGATGGGGGATAGTGATTGTTGTTTTAGAAAAAATTATTAAGGGGAAGTGATGTTTTGTGTAAATCAAAAAGGGCGTACAATCTTGGAATTGCTGGCTGTTATTATCGTGATTGCCTTTTTGACGATTTCGGCGTATCGCGTGTTTTATTATGTTTCGGATTCCGCACGTGTTCGTTCTTTGGAACAAGAAATTAATATGCGTGTTGTTCAATTGCAGCATCAGGCTTCGCTGCCGAAGGGGATACAAACTGAAAGTATCAGCAGTGCTTTATCTAGGCTGAACAGGGCCTCTTCGGGTCTTCCCATACAGACAGTGGAGGTAAATCTTCAACATTCCACTTTTACATTGCAAGTAGGGTATGATAAAGCTCCCATGGATTATTCTTTATGTATTCATTTGATGAACAGTAAACGGTTTAGTCCGGATAATGATGCAAATACTGCTTGTGTCGAAGGGCGAAGTTATGCGCGTTTTGTTTTTCCTTTTCATAAAAATTTAAAAAAACTTCCCGCCGCCAAATATCGTCCTTCATCATAAGGAAGGTGTGTTTTATCATAAAAAAGCCGGATCCGATAAAAAAATCATACTCATTGGGTGGAATGCGTTATTTTAAAATAATGCTACTTCTTTCTTGACATCTTAATGTAAATATGATAAAATCTGTTTGTTTTTAAACGGAGATGAATTTTTCTCCATTTCGGATAATCAAGAGGATATATGAAAAATCAATACAATCGCGCACGGCGTCACAACAGTAATAATAATCGTTCTGCTCGTACTTATCAGATTCAACAAATTTTCCGCTATACTAATTTGGATTCTACAGGGCCATTGGGAAAATTGCGTGGTACAGCTTTGCAGTTGGCCGAAAAATATCAGGCCGCAGCCAAAGATGCCGCTTTGCAGGGTGATGATGTTTTAATGCAAAACTGCCAACAATATGCAGATCATTATTTACGCTTACAGGCAATTGCTATTGAAAATGAACAGGCTTTAAAACCGAAACAATCATCTCAACCTGAAACCGGCGATGATAAAGATGTGCAAAATATCGGAGAAATGGTTGAGGAAAAGGTACAAGAAGCAGAGCCGCTTTCCCCTAAAAACGAATCATCTTCAGATTTTATCAATGAATCTGTTTTGCCGCCTGAAGTTCCCGTTGAATAATTATTTTTCAAAGATAACGAAAGCCATTGCCTGATGATCATCAGACAGGCTGATGTGTATTTTAAATTTTTGGCATTTAAAATGATTTTGGATAAAGCTCTTCGCTTTACGGGATAATTTTAAAACGGGCGCACCTTGGGGATTGTTTAAAATACTGATATCCTGCCAGCCGATATGTTTTCCGATGCCGGTTCCCACAGCTTTTGAACAGGCTTCTTTTGCTGCAAAACGTTTGGCGAAATACGCCCATTTTTTATCTTCTTTTAAGCTTTGTGCAACCGCTTGTTCCGCTTTGGTAAAGACGCGTCTAATAAAGGCTGCGCTGGCTGCTTTTTTAAATCTTTTAATATCCAAAATATCACATCCGATTCCCAAAATCATTGACCGTTTTCCTTGGATACTGATACCACCTTCGGATGTTTCTTTAATTGGCGGATGATTTTTTGCAAATGGGTTAAATCTTTAAATTGAATATCTGTCATCACTTCTGTTATTTTATCACTTTGTGCTAAGGTATTCATATGTAACACCTGTGCTTTTTGTTGAATCAGAATGTCCAACACACTGCCCATGGTTTTTGGTCCCGTTTTCCATATGATTTTTAATCGTGCCGGTTGCGGATAGTGATTATTTGGTGATAAATTCCATTCTACCGCAACCCATTTTTCCGGATTTTTCTTGTATTTGGACAAGGATGCACAATCACGTGTGTGAATAGTATAATGATGGGGCTTGGTCTTAATGGCGACGATAGATTCCCCCACAACCGGATGGCAACAAGATCCCAAAACAAAATTATCCTTTTGGCAGAGTCCCAAAATGGGAGCCGTCTGTGCCTTTTTCCCGAATTGGCGAAATAGACCGATGGTGCGTTGATAAAAGCTGGATTTCATATTCGGATGAAGCGTTTTTAAAACCTTTTGAACTGTCATTTTTTCTCTGGTAATATCATCCAATAAGTGATCCACCGTTTTATATTTTAATTCTTTCAATGCATTTTTTAAATCAGATTTTAAAAAATCTACATGGGCTCGGCGAGCTGCCTTTTTCAAAGCATCCAAAATTTCGGCTCTTTTTCGGTTATTTTCTTGTTGACGTAAACTTGTCATAATTTGTGCTTTAGCATTGGCAGACGTTGCAATAGTTATCCACTTTTTGTCTGGTAAAATTTTACCCGTTAAAATGCGAACGCTGTCACCGTCATGCAAAATATAATTGATTTCTTCTTTGCGCCCGTTGACAATTGCGCCGGTGCAAGAATTGCCCGTTTTTGCATCTATCTGATAGGCAAAATCCAAAACCGTTGCCCCGCGTTTTAATGAGTACAGTAAACCTTTATCCGAGAATATGAATATCTTATCTTGGTATAATGCCAATTTGGTATGTTCCAAAAATTCCTTCGGATTTTTAGATGTTCGAATGAGCTCTAACAGTTCTTGCATCCATTGATATTGGTGTGCATCGCGATGGAAGCCTTGCTTGTATTCCCAATGTGCGACCAAACCGAAATCGGATTCCTCATTCATTTCAAATGTGCGGATTTGAATTTCCAATCTTTGATTGTGTGGTCCCAAAATACTGGTATGCAAAGATCGATAGCCACTGTCTTTGGGATTGGAAATGTAGTCTTTAAAGCGGCCGCCGGGAATGGCGTGGAAGTTTGTATGAATAATCCCCAACGCCTTATAGCAATCCGGAATTTTTTTGACCAATATACGCAATCCGATTAGGTCAAAGATATCTTCCATGGAATTACCGTGCGTTTGTAATTTTTTCCAAACGGAATAGGGGCTTTTTTTGCGCCCTATGACTTCGGCATTTAAATGATTTTCAAGCAGCAATTTTTTCAGCAAGCGGATCAATGAGTTCAGGTTATTTTTACCTTTATTTTCAAAATCAGCCAGCTGATGTGTTATTTTTTGATAGGCTTCGGGATACAAATTTTGAAAGCATAAATCTTCCATTTCTGTTTTGATTTTGTGTAAACCGATCCGTTCTGCCAAAGGTACGTAGATGTTTAATGTCTCCATTGCGACGCGTTTGCGTTTTTCGGGCGCTTTGCATGCACCCAATGTGCGCATATTATGCAACCGGTCAGCCATTTTAATCATCAAAATTCGAATATCTTTGCTGGTTGCCAAAACAAGCTCTTGAAAGTTTTGGGCCTGTTTCGCATCTTCATCTATCAGCTGTATTTTTGTGAGTTTTGTAACACCTTCGACCAATTCGGCCACATCATGGCCAAATAATGTTTCGATATTACCGTAAGCGGTAGGGGTATCTTCCACGGTATCGTGTAATAAGGCGGCAACAATCGTATCTGCATCCATTTTATATTCAATCAAGATCTGAGCCACTGAGGTCGGGTGGTAAAAATAAGGTTCGCCTGATTCGCGGCGTTGATCGTGGTGAACTTTGCTGGCCAAAACATAGGCACGAATCAAAGCGTCTTCATCTGCCGACGGCTGATAGGATTTTACCTTTTCGATTAATTCATATTGGCGCATCTGTCCCCCCTTGGATCAGAATCAGCCTTCGACTTCGTGGTCTCCCACCACTTGGAAAGCATCAGATTCCACAAATTCGGTATCAGCATACATCGGGGCCTCCCCGGCGATTTCAGCTTCTACCTCCTTTAAATCTTGGGCTTCAACGGCATCTTGTACATTGGAAGCATAACGTTGCATATTACCGATCACCGATTCACGTAATTGTTCGGTATCCACTGTACCGGATTCAATTTCACGCAAAGATAAAACAGTATCCTTATCATCTTCGCGATCCAAAGCGGACGGAACACCGGCTTCCAAAGATTTTGTACGACCGGCAGCCAACAATACCAAATCAAAGCGATTGGGGATTTTATGAATACATTCTTCAACAGTAACGCGAGCCATAGACTATCCTTTCAAAAAACGTTATATGCGAACAGTATACACATTTTTTTATCAAAAATCAAGACTTTTTGTAAAACTTGCTTGCACTTTGTTTCAGATTTTTATACAATACACCCAAAAAGGAGTTTCTAGTATGTCCAAAAAGTATTTGATTACCTGTGCATTAACTTATATTAACGGGGCGCCGCATATCGGTCATTTGGCCGGTGCGTTGTTAAATGCTGATATTTATGCGCGTTTTTTAAGAGCCAAAGGTGAAGATGTTTTGTTCGTTGGCGGGACGGATGTGCATGGAACGAAAATGGAAGTAGCTGCTGCCGAGGAAGGAATTACCTATAAAGAATACATAAAAAAATACCACGACTTACATACGAAAATTTATGAAGGATTTAATTTGTCCTTTGATGCATACGGAAACACTGATTCTGAGCAAAATAAAGAGATGACATATCGTATTTTTGAAGGATTGGATCGTAACGGCTACATTTCTTCCAAGACGACGAAAAGGCCTTTTTGTGCAGATGATAATCAATTTTTGGCTGACAGTCAGTTGGGTGGGACTTGTCCCTATTGCGGGTATGAAAAAGCCCGAGGCGATCAATGTGAAAATTGCACCAAATTATTGGAACCCGAAGAATTGAAAAATCCGTACAGTACCATTTCCGGCAGCCACAATATTACTTTTAAAGAAACCCAAAATTTGTTCATTGATTTGGATAAAATGCAGGATCAAATTGGAACATGGGTGGAAAGTAAAAAAGGTATTTGGTCCGACATTGCCTATACCACCGCCAAAAAATGGTTGAAAGAAGGGTTGCAACCCCGCGGGATCACGCGCGATATCAAAAACGGATTTCAGGTGCCGAAAGAAGGTTATACGGATAAAGTCTTTTATTGTTGGTTTGATGCACCGATCGGTTACATTGGTATCACAAAGGAATGGGCGGATAAGGATCCCCAAAGTCGTCGTTGGGAAGATTGGTGGTTGAATCCGGAAAATGTTTGGCATACCGAATTTATCGGAAAGGACAATATTCCCTTCCATTCTATTATTTTTCCGGGTATGTTGTTCGGTTCAAAAGAACCTTGGACACAGGTGTCATTTTTAAAGGCGACCAGCTGGCTTAATTTTGTCGGCGGTAAGATTTCCAAATCCGAACATCGGGGCGTTTTTTTGGATGATGCATTGGCCGAATTCCCGGCTGATTATTGGCGTTATTGGAGTCCGGCCAATTCGCCCGAATCGGATGATTCTGTTTTCTCGTTTGAAAGTTTTACCGCGACCGTTAATAAAGATTTGAACGATGTATTGGGTAATTTTGTTAATCGCGTAATCAAGATGACCGTTAAAGATTTTGGATCTGTTGTTCCTCCGATGGGAGAATTGACGCAGAACGAACAAGAACTTTATGCGACATTGGATACCTTAATTAAACAATATACAGCACATATGGAGGCAATCGAATTTCGTAAGGCTTTGGCGGATTTGCGTGAAATTTGGGTCACCGGTAACAATTATATCGCAAAATGTGAACCTTGGAAAGTGGTGAAAGAAGATAAGGTTCGTGCCGGAACGATTTTGGCCACGGCATTGAATATGATTCATTTGTTTGGTCGCCTGTCATCGCCGGTTATGCCTGCAAAATCTGCCGAAATG
>CAMZEQ010000014.1 GCA_947305835.1 uncultured Alphaproteobacteria bacterium
CCTGATTGACTTTATTCACTTTGAAGATTTATCTTCAAAAACTATGCGTATATGTGATCTTAAAAACGCAATCTTTATGTGTTATGGACTTTAAGAATATAAATGATCTGGCGGTTATAGCTTTTTGGTACCACCCGATCCCATTCCGAACTCGGACGTGAAACAAAAACACGCCAATGGTACTTCAGCTTAAGCTGCGGTAGAGTAGGTCGCTGCCAGATCTTTTATATTCTTTTCGAAAACTTCTTGTTTTATTTTGTTTATATTCCCTCCTATAATTGCCTGATGAAAATCGGGCAATTTTTTTTTTATGTTTCATTGGTACTAAACTTCTTGCCTTTTATTGTAAAATGGGGTAGACTAAACCCACTTTACAACAAAAAGAAAGGAAATAAAATGCAATATAAGTGTTTAGTATGCGGTCAAATTGTTGATATTCCCGAAGGCGCAGAATTGGTGTGTCCCGTGTGTGGAGCCAAAGGTGATAAATTGGTGCCTTATGAAGAAAAAGGTGATATGACTTGGCCCGCGGAACATACAATCGGTGTGGCCAAAGGCGTAGATAATGAGGTTTTACAAGGATTGAAAGATCATTTTAACGGCGAATGTTCCGAAGTAGGGATGTATTTAGCAATGTCACGCCAAGCTTTGCGTGAGGGCTATCCCGAAATCTCTTTGGCATTGGACAAGATTGCCCATGAAGAAGCGGAACATGCTGCACGTTTTGCGGAAATGTTGGGTGAATTGGTCACAAATTCAACCAAAGAAAATTTAACCAAAATGTTAAATGGTGAAAACGGTGCTTGCCACAGTAAAACGGCAATTGCCAAAAAGGCCAAAGAATTGAATTTGGATGCCATTCATGATTCTGTGCATGAAATGGCCCGTGATGAAGCTCGTCATGGAAAGGCTTTGGATGCTTTGTTGAAACGTTATTTTAAATAAGAAAGGAAAAAAGAAAATGGCATTAGTATCTTTGCGCCAATTGTTGGATGATGCGGCTGAATACGGTTACGGAATTCCGGCATTTAATGTGAATAATATGGAAGGTGTTTTGAGTATTTTGGCGGCAGCAGATAAAGTGGGTGCGCCTGTTATTATTCAAGCCAGTAAAGGCGCTCGTCAATACGCCAATGATGCGGTTTTGAAACATTTGATGATGGCGGGTGTGGAAATGTATCCGCATTTGCCGATTTGTGTCCACCAAGATCATGGTTCCTCTCCGGAAGTGTGTTTTTCCGCCATGGCGGCCGGTTTTACTTCAGTGATGATGGATGGTTCTTTGGATTTGGAAGGCAAACCAGCCACGTATGAATATAATGCAAATACCACAAAAACGGTGGTAGATACGGCACATCCGGCCGGTGTTTCTGTGGAAGGTGAATTGGGCTGTATCGGCTCGCTTGAAACCGGAAAAGGCGAAAAAGAAGACGGGCACGGATTTGAAGGCGCCGTGGATAAATCCAAGCTTTTGACTGATCCTGATCAGGCGGTGGATTTTGTGCGTCAAACCAAAGTGGATGCTTTGGCGGTTGCTATCGGTACGTCCCATGGGGCTTATAAATTTACCCGTAAGCCTGATGGTGCAATCTTGTCCATTGACACCGTGAAAAAGATTCACGAAAAGTTGCCCTATACGCACTTGGTGATGCACGGATCTTCTTCTGTGCCGCAATATTTACAAGATATTATTAATGCGCATGGCGGGCAAATGCCGCAAACCTATGGTGTGCCGGTGGAAGAAATTCAAGAAGCCATCAAACACGGTGTGCGTAAAGTGAATGTGGATACAGATTTGCGTATGGCGATGACAGGCGCGATTCGCACGGTCTTTACCGATAAGCCAGCTGAATTTGATCCGCGCAAATATTTAAAACCTGCGATGGCCGCGATGACGGACGTTTGTATCAAGCGCTATGAAGAATTCGGGGCGGCCGGACAAGCGGCGCATATCAAGCCGATTTCTTTGGAAGATATGGCGCGTCGTTATGCGTCCGGTGAATTGGATCCGAAAATCAACGCTTAATACAAGACTTTGAAACAAAAAACGGGGATTTTCGGGAAAGTTTTTCCGAAGTCCCCTTTTTACAAGGAGGTTGAAAATGACTTTAATTGCACCCAGTTTGCTTTCGGCTGATTTTTCAAAACTCGCCAAAGAAATTAAAGATGTGGAAAAGGCCGGTGCAGATTTGATTCACTGGGATGTGATGGACGGTCATTTTGTTCCGAATTTAACGTTTGGGCCGTGCGTCATAAAAGCAAACAGAGCTTATACAAAACTTCCTTTTGATGTCCATTTGATGGTGGATCGACCGGATAAATTGATTGATCAATGTGTTGAAGCCGGTGCTGATATGATTACGGTTCACATGGAATCTGCTTGCCGTGTGGCGGATTGTGTATCACACATTCATGCATTGGGTAAAAAAGCCGGTATTTCAATTAAACCGCAAACACGTGTATCCGAAATTATACCATTTATCCCTGAAATTGATTTAGTATTGGTTATGTCCGTTGAACCCGGAAAAGGAGGGCAGGCTTTTCAGGCGCAGGCGCTGGAAAAAATTGTGGTCTTGAAAGACTTGATCGGGCGTAAAAAGGTCCAAATTTCTGTGGATGGAGGAATCAATCCTGAAACAGCTGAAGCTTGTCGTTTTGCAGGGGCAAACATATTAGTGGCGGGGACATCTGTTTTTAAGGCTGGCAGTTATGCTAAAGCTATCCGGCTTTTAAAGGGGGATCAATGACCAAAATCCTGATCGTAGAAGATGAATTAGGTCTGGTAAAACTTTTGCAGTATAATTTGGAGCGTCAAAGGTATGAAACTTGTGTTTGCTTGGATGGCTCTAAGGTCATGTCAACTATTATAAACGAACAACCTGATTTGATTTTGTTGGATTGGATGCTTCCCAATGTGTCCGGGGTGGATATTTGCCGCACAATTCGTCGGCATGTACAGTTTAAAAATATGCCGATTATTATGTTGACTGCGCGTGGCGATGAATCTGATAAGGTCAAGGGGTTGTCTGTCGGGGCAGATGATTATATGACTAAGCCGTTTTCGATTCCGGAATTATTGGCCCGAATTCAGGCATTGCTCAGGCGTTCATCAAAATCCGCCAAAACACGTCCCTTAATTGCGGGAATTTTAAAAATGAATTTATCATCAAAACAGGTTTTCAAAAATAATGAGCTTGTTGAGTTGGGACCTACCGAGTTTCGTTTGTTACAGGCTTTAATGGAAAAGCCGGGGGTTGTATTTTCACGAAATGATTTGTTGCGTTTGATTTGGGGTGGGGATATACATGTCCAGGATCGAACGGTGGATGTCCATATTCGTCGGTTGCGCAAAGCATTGAGTGATGATGGCGATTTAATTCGAACTGTGCGTTCGTCTGGTTATTCGGTAAATATTGACAAAAAATAAAAAATGCAGTACAATAAAGGCCTTATTTTGAAAGGTTTTTATTTTTATGCATAATTTACCAGATGATTCCGCTATCCGTAATTCTGTTTCACCCGCTGTTTGGACAGGGTATAAATCGCCCGCCATTTGCCCACCCTTAGGAATGGTTGATTTTATCAGTCAATATTTACAACAAGGTTATCATATTCCGAAAGAAGAGTCAGATAAAATGTCGCATACTTTTTGGACGGGTAGTGTACATGATTTTTGTACGAATTATCTTGATCGGGATTTGACAGATGTAGACCATGCCAAAATTTTATCAACAGCAAATGAATTTGTGAAAAATAGAACAATTATCAGAATAGATGAAAATGAAACAGATATAGTTAAGTTATTGGCCTCTAAAGTTGTTTTAAATGCCCATCAATGGGCTAATCACGCCATGTCTTATGCTTGTTTTTTAAATGAACAAGGAAGGCTTCCCAAAGAAGATGTGTTTATGCTGCAAAAGGGAACTTCTCCTATTTTTTATGAAAATAATGATTTTCAAAAAGCAGATTCATTGAAGAAAAGTGTGTCAGGCGTCCCAGAGGAACAAATGTTAAAATCTTTCAAAAATTGGTTAGGTTGTTATGGCCAAAATTATGATTTTTATCAATTAAACAGTCTAATAGCCGATATGCGATATATCAATGCATTGATTATGAAAAAAGCTGCCAGAGGCTATTTGGCAAAACAACGTCATCCTCATCATCGGGTCAGGTCTGTTGGACGTAGTTGGCGCGGTCGCGAAGAATAAATCCCTTTACTTTTTCGTTAAAAAAGGCTATAATACCCGTGTTTTCAGGCAGGGGTTGCCTGAATTTAATTTAATAGAAGGAAAATAAAAATGATTAATATTACGTTGCCAGATGGGTCCAAAATGCCCTTTGAAAATCCGGTCAGTGCTTTGCAGGTGGCCGAAAAAATCAGTCCCAATTTAGCCAAAGCAGCTGTTGCTGCCAAAGTGAATGATACTTTAACGGACCTGACAACAGTTATTACAACGGATGCAACGCTTTCCATCATTACAACCAAAAACCCCGAAAGTTTGGAAGTGTTGCGTCATACCACAGCGCATATTTTGGCGCAGGCGGTAGAAGCTCTCTATCCCAAAGCCAAAGCCACTATTGGTCCGGCTATTGAAAATGGTTTTTATTATGATTTTTACGGCATTATTTTAAAAGAAGATGATCTGCCCAAAATCGAAGCCAAAATGGTGGAAATTATCGCGCAGGATTTGCCGATTAAGCGGTCTATGTCCGGTCGTGCAGAAGCTAAAGAAGTCTTTACTGAGCGCGGTGAAAATTTTAAGGTGGAATTGATTGATGATTTACCTGAGGAGATAAAGGAAGTTTCTATTTATACGCAAGGTGATTATGTGGAACTTTGCCGCGGACCGCATTTGCCATCCACAGGTCGTGCCAGCAAAGCCTTTAAACTCACTAAAGTGGCGGCCGCTTATTGGCGCGGGGATTCAAACAGAGAATCCTTACAACGTGTTTACGGGACAGCTTTTTGGTCTGATAAAGAATTGAAGGCTTATTTCACCCTGTTAGAAGAAGCCGAAAAACGGGATCATCGTAAAATCGGCAAAGCGCTGGAATTGTTTTACTTTGATCCGACAGCTCCGGGGTGTCCTTACTGGCTTCCTAAAGGTTTAAAAATGTATAACATCCTTTTGGATTATTGGCGTAAAGAGCATGAAAAAGCGGGGTATCAGGAATTTGCGGGGCCTTTGATGAACTCACGTGTTTTGTGGGAAACCTCAGGCCATTGGGATCATTATAAAGATGATATGTATCTGCTGACCGCCCATGATATGCCGGAAACGGAAAGTTATGCCTTAAAGCCGATGAGCTGTCCGTCCACGATGCTCTTGTTTAATTTGAAGACCCGTTCTTATCAGGATTTGCCCATTCGTTTTTCGGATGTGGATATGATTCACCGCAATGAAGCGAGCGGTGCCCTGAACGGTATGTTCCGTGTGCGTGAATTCCACCAAGATGATGCGCATATCTTTATTACGGAGGATCAGATTGAAGAAGAATATGAGCGTCTGTTCGCACTGGCCGACCAGTTTTATAAATTGTTTGGGCTAAAGTATGAAATGAAGCTCTCTACACGTCCTGATGATTTTATCGGTGATATTGAAACATGGGATCGGGCTGAAGCCGCTTTGCGCCGGATTTTGGATAAGCACTGTGGTAAAGGTAACTATACATTGAAGGAAAAAGACGGTGCTTTCTATGGGCCAAAAGTTGATATTGCCATGAAAGATGCGTTGGGCCGTGAATGGCAAACGGGTACTTTCCAATTGGATTTCCAACTGGCCGGACGTTTTGGATGTAAGTACATTGATAAAGACGGAAACGCCAAAACGCCTGTTGTGATCCACCGCGTACTTTACGGATCCTTGGAACGCTTTATGGGGGTGCTGACCGAACACTTTGCAGGGGCTTTCCCAGTGTGGATTTGTCCGGTTCAAGTGCGCTTGTTGCCGGTATCTGATAAACACCGTGAATACGCACGCCAAATTTTGGAAAAATTGCAAAGCGCTGGGATTCGTGCGGAAATGGAACGTCAATCTAATACGATTGGTTATCAAATTCGCGAAGCACATAATGCCAAAATTCCTTATGCTTTGATTATCGGGGATAAAGAAATTGAATCGAATACTGTGTCCGTGCGTGATCGAACTGGGACAATAAAAAATGCGATTTCTCTGGATGAATTCATTAATACAGTTAGGGAAATTAATGACACCCATTCCTTGGGGATTTGGAAATAAAGATATGCTCGGATTTTTGTTTCAGAGGAAATATTGAAAGAATGAATTGCAAAGAGAAAAGGTGTTATTGCAGATTATAATTTGAAGCATTTTTTCGTCAATCGGTTGCAAAATGATTTAGTTCCTTGTATATTGCCTTATACTAAGGATAACCTGAAATAGAAAGGAAATAATATGAAAGTATTACTCGTAAACGGAAGTCATCATAAAAACGGATGCATAAATATGGCTTTGGAAGAAATCGCCCAGACGTTGAAAGAAGAAGGAATTACCTTTACGAACTTTATCAGGTAAATCAGAATGACAATGTGGATAATTATTATGTGGACAATCATAGCTCTTCTGGGGGCTTCGCTTGTTTACATAGGCGTACGGATACCAAACTTATTCAGTTTTGATTCTTTAAGTGAATGGGGAAAATTTAAGCAATTTTCACTGGGATTATTGATAACCTTAGGTGTCGCCGGTATTATCACATTGTGCATAGATTTCGTCAATGCGATTGTTTGTGTGTTGTATTTAGCCATGATTTGGGCGGTGAGTGATTTTGCTTTCTGGCTCATTCAAAAATTGAGCAACACAACCTTTGAACACGATTATGCCGGCTGGGTGGCTTTGGTATTAACAGTGCTTTCTTTAACAGTTGGTTGGTATTTAGGTCATGGTGTCTGGCAAACGGATTATAATATAACAACATCAAAAGAAATCCCCGATTTGAAGGTTGCTATGTTTGCCGATTCACATTTGGGAACGACCTTTGATGCAAAAGGATTTGCCAAGCATTTGAAAGCAATTGAAACACAAAATCCGGACATCGTTGTGGTTGTTGGCGATTATGTAGATGATGGTACCACCAAAGAACAAATGATAAAAGCCTCCAAAGCTTTGGGACAAATGAAAACAAAATATGGCGTTTATTTTGTGTCCGGCAATCATGATAAAGCGTATTATGGGGCGGCTCGTCGTGGATTTAGTGAACAGGATTTGTTTGATGAATTGACCAAAGACGGTGTTGTTGTCTTGCGTGACAAAAGTGTTTTAGTGAACAATTCATTTTATATCATCGGACGGCGTGATTATTCGGTTGATAAAGAACAAGGCGGACACCGCAAATCAGTAAAAGAACTGACCGCTGATTTAGACAAAAACAAATACATGATTGTGCTGGATCATCAGCCTGTGGAATATGATAAAGATGCTGATGAAGAGGTTGATTTAGTCTTAAATGGACACACGCACGGCGGACAACTGTTTCCCTTTAATCAAGTCGGTAAATGGATTAAAGCCAATGATTCTGTTTACGGATATGAACGCAGAAAGAAAACAGATTTTATTGTCACGTCCGGCATTTCCAGTTGGGCAATCAAATTCAAAACCGGAACCAAATCCGAATACGTCATTATTAACATAAAGAAAGGAAACTAATGTACGAAATCTTAAAAACAATTAACTCTCCGGCAGATGTGAAGAAATTGAGTGCGGAATAACCGGAAGTCTTAGTGGCGAATGTGAAAGGAAAAAATAAATGTCATATTGTCATTGGGAACATACTTCAGAATTAAACAGAAAATACCATGATACGGAATGGGGTGTGCCCCTGCATGATGATCGTGGACAATTTGAATACCTGATGATGGAAGTGATGCAATGCGGCCTTAAATGGGATTTGATTATCAATAAGCGAGATATTTTTAACAAGTGCTTTGAGGACTGTGATTATGATAAAATAGCCACTTATAGCGAAAAAGAGATAGACCGTATTTTGAACACACCAGGGATGATAAAAAGTCCTCGCAAAGTGGCCGCCATCATCAACAATGCCCAGTGTTTTTGTGAAATCCGAAAGGAATATGGAACATTTTGCAACTATTTATGGGGATTTTCTGACGGTCAGACGATTTTGTATGACAAACACAACGAAGGCTTTATCCCCGTCAGTAACGGATTATCCGATAAAATCAGTAAAGACCTTAAAAAGCGTGGTTTCAAATATCTGGGAGCGGTTGTGATTTATTCGCATTTGCAAGCCTGTGGTATGATCAATGACCATGATAAAAATTGCCCCAGATATAAATACATTGTGAGCAATTATCCGACTATTCACAAAAAGTGTTATTTAGAAAAGAATGTCCATCATTTTTAAGGCTAATAGATAAATTTATTTGCCTTTAAGAAGAATTTTTAACTAAAATATAAACATGCAACAACAGAAAGGAACAAAAATGAAAAAATTTATACTCGCAACTTTATTGGGAACAGCGCTGGCCGCCACAAATGTACAAGCTAAAACATTGGTTGCCTATTTTACCTTGACAGGTAATACGGAAAAGGCCGCCAAAATTGTTGCTGAAACAACCGGTGCAGATCTGTACCAGATTGAACTGGTGACACCTTATCCGTCAGAATATAAAGCCCAAACAGAATTGGCCAAAAAGGAACTCGCTGATGGTACTTTACCACCAATTAAGCCGTGGCCAACCAATATCGCTGAATATGATGTTGTGTTTGTAGGTTCTCCCGTTTGGTGGGGCACGATGGCAACACCTGTGCGGACCTTCTTGGCATCTGGTGCATTAAAAGGCAAAACAGTTATCCCGTTTGTCACACATGGTGGTGGCGGTGCTGATAAATCTTTTACCGACACCGAAAAACTCTGTGAAGGTTGTAAGGTCATTACAGATGGATGGTCCGGATATAGCCGCATGACATTCGGTTTGGAAAAGTGGGCGAAAAAGAGTTTAGAAGAAGCCACTAAATGAGGAAATGGATACAACCGCTTAGATTCTTGGTTCAAGCCTGTTTTATGGCGGGCCTGATTATCCCATGGCTAGCACATTCAGAACCTGTGGCAAAGGGATTGTTTTGGACAGTGTTGGTGGTTGGTGTCTTTTTCTGCGGATGGGTATGTCCTTTTGGGGCGGTACAGGATTGGCTGGCGTGGATAGCGCGAAAAATACATTTGCCGAGATTCCAAATCCCTTGGAAATACCAAAGGTTTTTACAACTATCCCGATACATTTGGGCTGGACTTATCACATTTGCGGGTGTTCATTACGCCTTCTTAAGCGCTCGGTTTTATTTCAATGATAATCTGTTCCATAATATGCTGACATGGACAAGTGGATTGACTTTGGCAACATTCCTGATTATCGGTTTATTTGTGGATAGACCATTCTGTAATTACTTTTGTATGAAAGGAGCAATGGATGGGTTGATGAGTATCATCCGTCCAATCAGCATAAAACGAGATAACAAGTTGTGCATTCACTGTCATTTATGTGATAGAATATGCCCTATGAATGTGCGGGTGGAACACACGAATTTTGTCCGCCATCCAAACTGTATCAACTGTATGAAGTGCGTTGGCGTTTGCCCGAAAAAGTGTTTATCTTTGCGCCTGATGCAGTTAAGAGAAAGAAAATAATCCCTTGCGTTTTCTTTTGTGAAAGTTTACGATGAAAGCCTGAGAAAACAATGTATGTTCTTTTTCCTTTTATTCGCTTTCCCCTGTATTGCAGAAGAATGTGATTTTATACAATTGAATACTTGTCGTAGTTGCGATGATCCTCATGCATTTGTTGTAGGTAACAGAGAAGCTTGTTTGTTTTTATGTCCAGGACGAGTTGTCAATTATTACGGAAGTGGTTCTGGAATAACTCAAATGAACTGTGCGTTAGAAAAGTGTCCTTTTGTAGTTCAAAATATTTTTTTATGCAATATATTTTTAGGAGTTCGATAATTTACGGAAATTGGCGAATTTTTAAGGGCGAACTATCGAACTTGCCATAGTGCTTGCAAAATATGAAAAAGCCACCCCGAAAGGAGTGGCTTTTAATCTTGGTGGAGGGTAATGAACGAATTTCGAACCAATCAAGTGGCCGAGTGCAAACAATTGGCGATGGAAATGAAGCTGTTGAAATTTTAATTCAGGATGTCGACGTCCCAAATTAACTTTTTCCCCTGAGGAAAAAACTTTCACTCTTTTCTAAAATCAAATTCAAGTTGTTTTTTGTTTTTTCGATATTTTTGTGTCTCTTGTTCATCTGCATACCGCCAAATATAACCACCAGTTTTGTGCCGTATTCCCTGACAGACTAGACCAATATTGCCATGACTTAGTTTTGTTTCCCGAGCGGCATCGGCAATAGATATAAAAGTTTTTACTATCTTATTTGTTTTAGGATTAATCATATGAACGGCTTTTCGTTTGGCTTGTGTTGATTTTTCTATTCCACATTTCATGCAGCCATACCCATAAGTTCTGTGGCCAATTGCTGCTTGATATTCATAGCCACACTTAGAACATATCCAC
>CAMZEQ010000015.1 GCA_947305835.1 uncultured Alphaproteobacteria bacterium
GGCTATTCGGGATAAATGTTTGTTGTTGCAAAAGGTAGGCCTGGGTTATATGACTTTGGGGCAATCAGCCGTGACATTATCAGGTGGTGAAGCACAACGTATAAAACTTGCTAAAGAATTGGCAAAAAAATCCACAGGAAAAACGCTTTATATTTTGGATGAACCGACAACAGGATTGCACTTTGCGGATATCCAAAAATTGTTGGATGTGTTACAGGCGCTGGTGGATGCGGGCAATACAGTGGTTGTGATTGAACATAATTTAGACATTATAAAATCAGCTGATTATATTATCGATATGGGACCGGAAGGTGGCGCTGCCGGAGGTCTGGTAGTGGCAACAGGTACACCTGAACAGGTGGTTAAAGTTCCCGCCAGCTATACGGGTAAATACTTGAAAAAAATGTTAAAATAAATTTTAAAGATAAATCCGGCTTACCTTTTTATTGTATTTAAGTCGTATTTATGATATACTATCGTATGTTGTTATAAAGTTGAATTATGAACAAAATTGGAATACTTTTGGGGTTCTTTTTATGTGGCTGTCAAATGGCGATGCCTTTGGCAGATATTACACCGCGAGAGAATCGAGTTTCGGTTAAAGTTCAAAAGGCGCGTCCGATTGCCTATGATTCTGCTTATGTTGAACTGAAACGGGGTACTCCGTACGCCGCTTATCCGTACTGGCGATGGAGTTTTGATCGGGTGAATTTAAGTTTATGGGATGCTTGTAATGTCAGCGTAAAAAATCGTTTCAGTGCTTCCGTGGCGGAATGGTCGACCGGCGAAAGCGCTTTCGGCGGATGGGACAGTGAGGCGGCCGTTTTTGTGGAAACATCATTAAAAGAATTGGGCTATGATGTGGTCAGTCACACAAAAAGCGCCTTTCATCAGGAACGGGAGCATCGCCGAGCCGAACTTTTATTATCGGCCCATATTATGGAAATTAAATCTAATATTTGCAACGTGTTTAACATTTTTTATTTTTTACGTGATTTGGATGCAGCTGCGGGCAACGCCAGCATACGTGTTCGTTGGGAAGTGTTTGATAAATTAAAAGATGAAGTGGTGGCCGATTTTGAAAGTGAAGGCCTGGGGGTTGTTGAAAAGCCGACGAAAGATGGCAATAAATTAATTTTACTGCGTGCTTTGGAAGATGCGGCGGATGCTTTGGGGCGCCAAGATTCATTTATACGTCTGGTTCAAGGGCGAACAAATATCCGCGATTTGATTGCCCGAGAAAAGCAACAAACTCCTCTCACGATGAAAGTGAAAGAGGCCCGGGCTGCCCCGATTTACGAACGATTGCCGGCACTCAAACGTTCAATTGTTCAGGTGGCGGATGATGCCAGCGGCTTTTTTATTGCTCCGAACGGATATATTTTGACGCATTTGAGGGCTGTCGGTTCTGCATCCAAGGTTGTTGTGACGGACAATCAAGGGACGCGACAAGTGGCACAAGTTATCCGTAAAAATGAACGTTTAGGGGTGGCTTTGTTGCATACAGATATTCAAAACCACAGTTATTTGGACATAGCGCCCGAACAATTATCGAAAGAATTGGCGGAAGTATTTACGATCGGGAATCCTTCGGACTTTACGGCGCGTTCGACATTGATGCGCGGCATGATCAATTCGGAACGTTTTCAATTTTTCGGCGAGCAGCGTTTTATTCAAGCTTCGATTCCCACGACAGTTGGCTATGGCGGTGCGCCTTTGATTGATGAAAACGGGCAAGTTTTGGGGTTGCATGACGGTCGCAATCTGAATGAGACGAATTTTTCATATTTTATTCCCATCCACGACATATTGCGGGCAATGAATATCCGTTTGTCAAAGTATTAATTTAAATACCTGACCGATGATTAAAAAGTTGCATTTTTAAATATGCATCATGCCACATTTTGGCCATTTGATGATGAATACGGGATGCTGCTTGACCTGTCAAAATTTCCAATGCATCGTCTACGGTTTCAACCGCATAAATATGAAATTGATTGTTTTGAACCGCTTGACGCACGCGCTCCGATAACATCAAAGTCCTGACGCAAACAGTTGGGATGATCACCCCTTGATCACCGGTCAAACCCATGGCCTGACACGCATCAAAAAAACCTTCCGTCTTTAAATTAACGCCACCGACTGATTGAACCTGCCCCATCTGATTGATCGATCCTGTCACCCCTATTGATTGTTTCAGTGGAATTTGCGTAATTGATGAAATCAACGCGCATAATTGCGCCAATGATGCCGAATCACCTTCCACACCATGGTACAATTGTTCCCAAACCAATGTTGCATCCCAACACAGCGGCTCTTTAACCCCATACTGCCCCATCAAATAGGCCGCCAAAATAAAAACGCCTTTTGTGTGAATTTTGCCGCCGGCATTGATTTGGTGTTCTACGTCCTCAATCTTACCGCAACCTAAGCGTGTACGACATGTGACTTTGGCCGGATGTCCAAAGGCAAAATCTTGCGTTCCGTTAACCGTTAAAGCATTCACCTGTCCCACCTGAGAACCGGTCAATTCCAATTGCAATGTTTGCCGCTTTAAATCATTCAACCAACTTTGTTTTAACGTGTCTGTGCGGTCGGAACGATGTTGTAAAGCCGCTGAAATATCCGATGCTTCAATCGTTTTACCTTTGGCCCAAAAATCAGCCTCGCGTATTAAATCGTGCAACTGAACAAAATGCGTGGTCAATAAGTTTTGATCTTGCGCCAAACGCGATGCGTGGCCCAACAACCGATTCATGGCGCTCAAACTTAACGGTTTTAAATGATTCCGCACCACAAAATCCGCCAATATTCCCGCATATAACTTTTCATTCGCGTGCGTGCGATCAACCGTTTCTTCAAAACGAACCGGTAATTTAAATAAACTGGCAAAATCTTCTTCACGATTCATCAAATCATAATAAAAATCAACATTGCCGACCAAAATAACCTTCACATTTAATGGAATATCCGAGGGTAATAACGCTCTGGCTGAAATCAAATTTTTTTCTTCAAAGGGTGTATCCATATGAATTGTGTGGCTGAAAAGTGCCCGTTTTAAGGCGTGCCAAGAAACTTGTTCCGACGGAATGTCTTTGGCTTCAATCACCAAAAAACCACCGTTGGCACGGTGCAAGGCACCCGCTTGAATCATCGTGTGATCCGTGGATAAAGTTCCGGACTTTTGTTGGTGTTCAATCTTACCAAACAGCGCCGAAAAAGTTAAATTGTTCAGGTGAATTACCGGCGCGCCGCTGTCAGACGGATGATGGGTCAAAACATTGATGTTTAAAAATGACCAAGCCTCCTCAGGCGCATTGTTCATTAATCTTAAGCCCTCCTGAATAAAATAAGCTTGCGCCCGATCCAAATATGAAAAAACAGATGTTTTTTGGTATTTTTGAAGCAACGGCTTAAAGCAACGTTTCGCCACTTGGTCCAAAGTTTGTTGAATCAAATCCGCCTGTTGTTTTTGCAAAGTATCTTCATCCGGAAAATTTTTAATCAACCCTAAAAGTTTTTGGCGCGCCTTTTCCATTTGCTGCATCACCGGTGTTCGAACCGATAAAGGCAGTGCATTAAACGATTCAGCATTCATAATTTGTCCGTCCACAACGGGATTCAAACCCAAGCCTTCGCGGTTTTGAACCAAAACAACATGCGTGCCGTTGATTTGTTGCGCCAATTGTTGAAAATAGCTTTGTTTTTCGTCTTGAAATTGTTGTTGCAGTTGATTCCAATGCAGGCGGTAATTTTCACTGTTAAAGGCATTTTTCAGTTCTTTTTTTAAGGTGGCTTTTAACGCTTCCATTTGTTTGGAAAACACGCACGCCGTACCGGCATCCAAAGAAAGGGCCTGGGGATGCAACGGCTGATCAAAATTCATGACGTAAATCCAATCCTTTGGCGTGGGACAAGCGGCCGCATATTGACGCACAATATCCAAAGTTAAACTGGTTCGCCCGACACCTTTGGGACCCAAGCAAAATAAATGAGCGTTGTCATCTTTTAATTGGATGCCGAAATTCAGGGCTGATAAGGCCCTATCCTGACCGATAATTTGACGACAAATATCGGCCGGCCAATCTTTTTTGGTCAGTTGGCCCGCAACGTATAAATTGCTTAATTTTAACTGATTATAAGCCATTTTCTCCCCGATTCCTCAGTAACCTGTATAGCCTTTTTTAACAAAAAATAAAAGAAAAAAATAAAAAAGTTTAAAAATTCAATTTTTTTGTGGTATTTTTTGGCAAAATTCGCTATATTCCAAAACATATAAAAAGTATTTAACGAAAGGATTCGAACATGTTTAAAATTACGATTGCTCAAACAGATTTACTGAAAGCTTTGGCGCATGCCCAAAGTATCGTCGAAAGACGCCAAACAATCCCTATTTTATCCAACGTTTTATTGGAAACGCAAGAAGACGGAATATTGCTGCGGGCAACTGATAACGAAATAGAAATTTCGGAAAAAGTACCGGCTCAGATAATGGAACCCGGTGCTATTACTGTACCGGCGCATAAATTGTACGATATTGTACGTCGTTTGCCGGACAACGGTCAATTGATTTTGGGGTATGCGGATACCACGGGACAGGTCAGTTTGTCTTGCGGTCGTTCACGGTTTGCCTTGGCCAGTTTGCCGGCGGATAATTTTCCCACCATGGCCAAAGAAGAAGCCCCCTTTAAATTTGTCTTACCGGCGGCAGATTTGTCCGCCATGATCACCAAAACAGGTTTTGCCGTTTCGGTGGAAGAAACACGATACAATTTGAACGGTATTTATCTGCATACCAAAGAAGATCATTTGATT
Organism: uncultured Alphaproteobacteria bacterium; assembly: GCA_947305835.1. Lineage (GTDB taxonomy): Bacteria > Pseudomonadota > Alphaproteobacteria > CAAHEQ01 > UBA3637 > UBA3637. The sequence goes on from CAMZEQ010000015.1 coordinate 4,816, forward strand.
GCCGTTGCAACCGACGGACATCGTTTGGCGTGTACCAAGCATGTACTACCTGAAGGCGCCAAAGATATGCCGGGTGTCATCATTCCGCGTAAAACAATTGGCGAAATTACCAAATTACTTTCAGAAAATACATCAGATGTCAGTCTTTCTTTGTCGGCCAATCAAATTCGTTTTGCGTTGGGTGCGGTAGAGCTTTCTTCGCGTTTAATTGACGGGACCTATCCGGATTATGAAAAAGTGATTCCTATCAACAATTCCCGCACTATGACAGGAATGACAAAGTCTTTGTCAAATGTGATTGAACGTGTGTCTGTCGTATCTGAAAAATCGAGAGGAATTCGACTGAATATTCGTGAAAATTTATTATTGGTTTCTGCGGCAGCAACCGATGAAGGGTCGGCAGAAGATGAAGCGGATATTCAATATACCGGTGATGAAATTGAAATAGGTTTTAACTTCCGTTATTTATTGGATATTTTGGCCCAAATAAAAGGTGATCAAACGGAAATGCGTTTTGAAGACGGTGTATCGCCTGTAATTTTGCAAGATGTAAAAGATCCGGATACTTTGTACGTTTTAATGCCGATGCGTGTGTAAGGGGCTTCGGATGAAGACGGGTCTTGAACGTCTGAGACTGACGAATTTTCGTTCCTATCCGACGTTGGATTTGATGTTAGGTAATTCGGGGCGGCCGGTGGCTTTTTTCGGCCCGAACGGAATCGGTAAGACGAATATATTGGAAGCAGTTTCCTATTTAACGGCCGGACGGGGTTTGCGTTCCGCCAAATTGTCTGATTTGGCGCGCCGTATAGATGAAAATGTTTATCCGTTATGGAGTATCGTGGCAGATATTTATACCCCCACCGGCAACCATAAAATCGGGACAGGAATGGTGGAGGGTCATGAAAGACGTCAGATTCGCATTGATGGCAAAACCACCACCAAGCAGTCTGATTTAGCAGAAGTGTTTCGCTGTTTGTGGCTAACCCCGGCACAAGACAGACTTTTTTGCGGGGATCCCAACGCTCGTCGGCGCTTTTTGGATCGCATTGTTCAGGCCTTTGATCCCAATCATGCCAATCGTTTGGCCGATTACAATATGGCATTGAAGCAGTGGCTTTGTTTATTGCGAGAGGGGCGTTCGGATAATGTTTGGTTAAACAGTTTGGAAACACAGTTGGTAGAAAACGGAATTGCGATTGCAGCCAGTCGATTGGATATTGTTTCGCGGTTGGCGCGTTTTTTGGATGTGACGGAGGATAAATCTTTTCCTGCGGCCGAAATTCAACTGACCGGGATGTTGGAACAAGCGCTTTTATCTCAGCGAGCCGTTTTGGTGGAAGATATGTTTGCGGGACATTTGAAAAACGCGCGTAAAATTTGTGCCGAAGGGGGCAATTTAACCGGTCCTCATACGGCTGATTTTATCGTGATTCACAAACAGCAAAATCGATCGGCAGATTTGTGTTCAACGGGCGAACAAAAAGCATTGTTGTTAAGCATTATTTTGGCGGAAATGCGCGCACAAATGGCCGAACAAAATCAATGTCCTGTTTTGCTTTTGGATGAAGTGGCCGCGCATTTGGATCGCAATCGACGTAATACCTTATTCGAAATTTTACTGACGCGGCCGGCGCAGGTTTTAATGACCACCACAGATCGTGAAATTTTTTCAGATTTTACTGGACTTTTTTCGCAATTTGATGTACAAGAAAATCAGCAGATTTTAAAGGTTGCCTGAAAGGAAAAAATGAAAAAAATATTATTTATTTTCTGTTTGTTGTTATCTGATTGTACGCACATTGATCATCTTTGCTATAATAAAGATCCTAATGCAATGACGCAACGTGAATTTGAGCTGTGTAAGGCTTATTTGTCTCGATCAGAAACAGTAATTACAAACAATAATAATGTTAAAAAATAAAGAAAGGTGAATGCAATGACAGATACAATTCAAGATGCAGAAGCAAAGTACAACGCAGATTCGATTAAAGTTTTGCATGGATTGGAGGCGGTGCGCAAACGTCCCGGTATGTATATCGGTGATACGGATGATGGGACGGGTTTGCATCACATGGTGTACGAAGTTTTGGATAACTCGATTGATGAAGCCTTGGCCGGTTATTGCACCCGCGTGGATGTCATTTTGAACGGCGATGGTTCAGCGACCGTTATTGATGATGGGCGCGGGATGCCGGTGGATACCCACAAAGAAGAAGGCGTATCGGCGGCCGAAGTGATTATGACACAATTACACGCCGGTGGTAAGTTTGATAATAATTCCTATAAAGTATCGGGCGGTTTGCACGGCGTGGGCGTGTCCTGCGTGAATGCGCTTTCCGATTGGTTGGATTTGACTGTTTGGCGTAATGACAAAGAATACTATGCGCGTTTTGAAAACGGCAATACGGTCAAACATTTGGTGGAAGTGGGTGAAGCCAACGGGCGTCACGGGACAAAGGTGACTTTCCACCCGTCGGCCGAAATTTTTACCAAGACAATTTTTGAATTTGATACTTTGGAACACCGTATGCGGGAACTCGCCTTTTTGAATTCAGGTGTCCATTTGCGGTTGCGTGATGAACGCGAAAGCGAAGCCAAAGAAGTGGATATGGAATACGAAGGTGGCATCAAAGAATTTGTAAAGTATTTGGATCGTTCCAAAAATTCTTTGCATGGTGAACCGTTCTTTTTAAAGGGGGAAAAAGATGGTATTTCGGTGGAAGTAGCGCTGGAATGGACGGATTCTTATCATGAAACTTGCTTGTGCTTTACGAATAATATTCCGCAACGCGATGGCGGGACACACTTGGCGGGATTGCGCGGTGCTTTAACGCGCACGGTGAATAACTATGCGGTTGCCAGCGGGATTGCCAAAAAAGAAAAAGTGGATTTGGCCGGTGAAGATATGCGCGAAGGTTTGACCGTCGTATTATCCGTCAAGGTGCCCGATCCGAAGTTTTCATCCCAAACCAAAGACAAATTGGTGTCCAGCGAAGTGCGTCCTGTGGTGGAAGGCATTGTCGGGGATAAGTTGGAACAATGGTTTGAAGAACATCCGACCGAAGCCCGTACCGTTATCGGCAAGGTTGTTGAAGCGGCGGCGGCGCGTGAAGCGGCCCGTAAAGCCAGAGAACTCACCCGTCGTAAGGGGGCGCTGGATATGGCATCGCTCCCTGGGAAATTGGCCGATTGTCAGAGCAAAGATCCGGCAGATTCCGAAGTCTTTATCGTTGAGGGGGATTCCGCCGGTGGTTCGGCCAAACAAGGTCGTGATCGTGCGCATCAGGCAATTTTACCTTTGCGTGGTAAGATTTTGAATGTGGAACGGGCACGTTTTGATCGCATGCTTTCTTCGGCTGAAATCGGGACAATTGTGACAGCTTTGGGAACCGGTATCGGGCGTGATGATTTTAATGCTGACAAATGTCGTTATCACAAAATTATTTTCATGACCGATGCTGATGTGGATGGAGCACATATTCGCACCCTTTTGATGACTTTCTTCTTCCGTCAAATGCCCGAATTGATTGAACGGGGTTATGTGTATATTGCGCAACCGCCTTTGTACCGTGCCAAACGCGGTAATTCCGAAACCTATTTAAAGGACGATGAGGCGATGGAAGAATATTTGATTTCTTCGGGTACGGAGGGCGCTGTGTTGCAATTGGCCGACGGGACCCAAATCGCGGGTGCTGATTTAGTGGCACGTGTGGAACAAGCCCGTGTGGCACGCAATTTAATTTTGGCAATGTCACGCCATGTACCTTATCGCATTATCGGTCAGATGGCGATTATGGGTATGTTTGGGGGCAATACCGCCTATGACGATTCCTTTGCGCAACGCTTGGATATGATGGAACCCGAATACGAACGTGGTTGGAAGTGCGCCATGAATGACAAAAACGAATATGTTTTTACGCGAACCTTGCGTGGGGTAACGGAAACACATACGGTGGACGAAACATTGATGAATTGCACCGAAGCGCGTCAGTTGGACAAGATGGCGGCAGAATTAAAAGAATTTTACGCCAAACCGTCCGTTTTGCGTGTGAAGGATGAAGAATTCCAAATTCAAGGGCCGGTCAGTTTGGCCGAAGCCGTTTTTAAGGTTGGCAAAAAAGGTGTGGCCATCAACCGTTATAAAGGGTTGGGCGAAATGAATCCCGAGCAGTTGTGGGAAACAACTTTGGATCCGAATAACCGCCGGTTATTGCAGGTGAAAATCACACATCAAGACGAAGCCGAACAGGTATTTTCAACCTTGATGGGCGATGTGGTGGAACCGCGGCGCGACTTTATTCAGGAAAATGCCTTGAACGTCGCCAATTTGGACGTGTAAGTAAATCAGCAATCCGAAAAAAGGCAGGGGAACCCGCCTTTTTTTGATGTATGGGATACCGCCGGGATCAGGCGCGATAGCAACGGCCTGTTACTATCTTCAGCGGATAATCGGTATTATTGCACTTAGCGCATTCATTTTCTGAAACTTTATAACAACCAGCTGGCCAGTTTAAGCCATTGTCTGAACAGGGAATACATCCACAGTCCCCATTAAATTGGCCGGCGGGGCAAGTGCTGACATATTCTTCATAACACAATGGATAGTTATTCCTATCAAATGATTGACGGAAGATAGCCCCTTGATTCAAATCATATGATACTTGATGGCCCGTATAATTGGCACCATCCGTATATGAATAGTTTGTCCAATGGACCGTCACCGCAGAATCATCCGACCACAACGTTTTGATTTCTTGGGCCAAAGTGGTTTCTTGATCCGATGTACAGGAACTGCCCGATGCACAACACCAACCGCCGGCATTGGGGCTGGTCAAGGCGGACACATTCGAACACGCCAACAAATCAAAATCAAACATTTCTTTGCCGATGGCCGCGCACCAGTTTTTGGCACTCCACAAATTCATCACTGTTCCTGTGCGATACAATGTCCCCGCACTGAACGCCCGCGTTTGGATATCCGCATCATTGATACGGACACAATGACCTTCCGATCCGCCCGACGGTTCCGTCGTCTTCCAACAACCGCTCGTCGTTTTACAATATGAATCATACTTACAATAATATGTGACACCGGTGGTACCACCGCAATCCGCATTCGTTGTGCATGCATTACACGCGTAATCCATCACGCATTCGTTGGATGAATTCAATACGTAACCCGTTGCACAGGTTAATGCCACACCGTTATCATCGCAGGTTGTCACGTGATCCCCGGGGCATGCTGTACAGCTGGTTGCGGTATCTTTATAATAACCGCTTGTCGCTGTGATGTTGCCTTCCGAATCGCAGGTGCAATTCGTCGGGCATTCGCACGTTTTGTTATCCGTTCCGCAGACCGGTGTTTCACCAGAACAAGGTACCAATGTTTGGGTCGCACACCCGTTGGTATCTGTTTGCGGTGTACCCGCACAGATCGTTTCCGGTGTCGGGCACGCTGTACAATCATAATCTTCTTTATAATACCCATCCGTACAGGTCA
>CAMZEQ010000016.1 GCA_947305835.1 uncultured Alphaproteobacteria bacterium
AAGACCGGTCCGACAGCGCCGATAGCGACCTCACAAAAGAGTACGGCAAATGCGGCAGCGATGAATAACGTTGTTACTTCAGAAGCTGTTACCGCAGTAAATAATCCACGCAGCAATGCAACGTCAAATCGCACGACTGCATCACAGGAACAAAAAACGACGACTTCGGCGACCACTGGGCGGACGACATCCTGTCAACCCGGGTGTAACTGGACAGAATGGTTTGATGTTGATTATCCCAAATATGAAGAAGGTGGCGGGGACTTTGAAACCTATGAAAAGATACGTGCGGCAGGTGGTGCTGTGTGTAAGCAACCGCAAGAAATTGAATGTGAAGCGGAAAACTATCCTGGTTTGAAAGTAGAACAAGTGGGGCAACGTGTCCATTGTGATGTGCGCTTTGGTTTAGTTTGCCGCAATGAGGAACAGCCGGGATTATTCAAAATGTGCATTAACTATCGGGTGCGCGTATTGTGTTGCAACAACTGTACGCCTAGTACCAAATAATTTTTGGTACTGGATTTAATCCTTTTTTTCACAAAAAGAATAGTGCTTGTGTAAAATGAAAATTAAAATTGTGGAAAAGATTAAATAGATTCCCTGTGCCAACCACAAATCCATGGATAATAAATCAATCATCAAACTTAAAACAGGTGCATTAATGCCCCACATAAAAACGTATGTGCTGACAGCTTTGATCCATTCTTTGATAAAAGGCCCATGGGATTGAAATACATAATACCTCATCGTGATAAATGACAGATTAATCGTCAAAACATACTGAATAAACAAAGCCATATTTGCAACAATAATTTTTGATATGTCCGGCATAATTTTAATTAATGCAAAGTTTAACAAATTCAATATGACCCAAGACACAACAGTATTAAAACCGCCCACCAATAAAAATCTGATTTTTTGCGGGAATTTAAACCAAATTTTTTCAGACCATAGGTATATTTCTTTAATTTTAATCATGCGGTTCAGTATATAAAATTTTATTTTTCCAGTCAATTTCTTTTTTATTCAAAAATAATCCAAAAAATACTTTTGAAAAGGATATAAAAAACTATTGACAATAAAACCGAAAGCCAATAAAATAAAGGGGAAATTTATCGGGTAAACCATGCAATTTAATAAAAGACCACTTAAACAAAAATTAAAAACAGCATCAAAACGTTCTGCATCCAGCCAAAAATGGTTGCAACGCCAAATTAATGACCCGTATGTACATGCCGCTCATGAACAAGGTTTTCGCGGTCGGGCAGCCTTTAAAATAGAACAACTCAATCATCAATTCCATTTTTTTAAGCCCGGTAAAGGCGTGGTTGATTTGGGGTGTGCCCCCGGCGGTTGGACACAAGTTGCCGTGCGTTTGGTACATTCATCTGCCGAAAATCCGTTGGTTGTGGGAATGGATTTATTGCCGACGGCACCTGTTGTTGGTGCTAAAATGGTTCAGATGGATTTTACGGATGATAAAGCGCCGACTGTTTTGTTGGATTTAATGGGGGGGCATAAAGCCGATATCGTGATGAGCGATATGGCCGCAAACACAACAGGCAATCACAGCTTGGATCATTTGCGCATTATGAATTTGGTTAAATTGGCGTATGATTTTGCGGTGAAAGTATTGAATCCGAACGGTGTTTTTATCGCCAAAATTTTTCAAGGTGGTACGGAAAATAAATTTTTATTACAAATGAAAAAAGATTTTCAATCTGTCAAACATGCCAAGCCGGATGCCAGTCGTAGGGATTCTTCCGAATTTTATGTGGTGGCAACGGGATTTAGGGGGAAAAATGAAACCTGGATCGATTAAATTGGCTGTTAATGAATTGATTGAGCTGATTGATGCTTCTAAACGCCCCGCCAGTGAAATTATTAATGCTTATACACGATCCCGGCGATACATCGGTTCAAAAGATCGGCACGCCATAACAGAAGCTGTCTGGGAAAATTTAAGAGCGCGCCCTATGCCGGAATGGTTAAAGGATTTAATACCGGAAAATGAATGGTTGGCTATGAAAGAACCGGCTCATACGGTTTTGCGGGCTAACGGGGATCGTTCAAAAATACAAAAAATGCTGTCGGATGAAGGGATTGAAACAGATTTAACCCCTTTGTCTCCATGGGGATTGATTTTAAAAAAACGTGTTAATTTGTCTGAAACAAAAGCTTATCAAAAAGGTCAAATTGAAGTTCAAGATGAAGGATCGCAATTGTTGGCTTTGCAAACCCATATCCGGCCCGGAGATCATGTTTTGGATTATTGTGCCGGAGCAGGGGGAAAAAGCTTGGCTTTTGTACAAATGATGCAAAATCAAGGCCAAATTGTGGCGCACGATGTATCCGTCATCAGTTTGAAAAAATTAAAAACACGAGCAATGCGAGCTAATGCCAAAATTATTCAAACAACACAACATCCTTCAGGGATTTTTGATCACGTTGTTGTTGATGCACCATGCTCGGGAACCGGTACATGGCGTCGCAATCCGGATGCACCTTTTAAATTGACGCAAGAACAAATAAAACATTATGTTCAAGAACAAAGAAAAATCTAGGATCAAGTCGTTCGTTTTGTCAGGCCGAAAGGATATTTGCATTATATTACCTGTTCGTTATTGATGTCCGAAAATCACGGTCAAATGCGCACTTTTTTGCGTCGGCATAATGATTTTCATTTGCTGCATCATACACAATTTACACCGGCAAAACATCATACTGACGGTTTCTTTTTGGCGACATTCCAAAAGCAATAAAAAATCCCCGAAAATCGGGGATTTTTTTAACGACGAGAGGTTCCGCGTGCTCGTACCGAAGATGATGTTCGAAATGATGCACCGCCATTACGTCCCCCTTGATTGGATGTACGCGACAAAGCTGTTGTCCTGGCAGATGTTCCTTGTCTGCTTGTGACAGATGAGGTCCGTGTTGCAGTGGACGTTGTCATTCTGGCGCTTGAGGAGGTAACTCTTTGACTGCCCAACCGCTGAGTCATTGTTCTGCCGCGTATAGAGGTAGCAGTATTGCTGGTATTTGTTGTGGTTCTTACGGAACTGCGGCTGCTGTTACGCGTATTGTTGCTGTTATTTCCGACATTTGTTGTCGTCCGGCTGGTTGTTGTTGTCGGGGAATAAGTGCGGCTGCTGGCATCCACTGTTGTCGGCGCATAGGTTCGACGGCTGGCATCTACCGTTGTTGTTCTGTTCGCTTGAATATTGGTCGGAGAATAGGTATTGGTATTGGCGCTGACCCGTGAGCTGTTATCGTTAAAACTGCCACGAACACTGTGATCATCGATGTTGGTAACACTGACGACATCCGGTCCTTTTCTTGACATATATTTGGCGACTTTTGCATCACCCCAGGCATTTGCAACCGCGACACCCACATTGCTTAAACCGCTGATTGCTGCAACCTCAACCGAATGATCTTCAACAACGGGTTGAATGACCTGAGTTGTACGAACGACAGGCGTTGTTGTTTTGACACGTGGAGACATCGTTGTTCGATATACTCTGGCATTTTCTTCCACCTGTTCATGAATTTCTTCTATTGTTTCTTCGTGAATAACCGTTGGCGGTACAGGAGTATGTACTACCTTTTTAACAACCTTCGGCTGCACAGGAACATGTACTTCTTCAATTATTTCTTGGACCTGCGGTTGTGGGGTAGAGTATTCTTCCGTTATTTCATGAATATCTTCTGTTTCAACAAAGGTTTGTGTTTTTTGGGGTGCAGTGTTTAAAGTTGCCGCACCATCCATCACCCATCCTTGCTGAGAAGCACCATAATCTTGTGTGTATTGTTTTGCTTCTTCTGCAGATACGCGATGAACCATTTTGGGCTGAGGTGCTTCTTCTTTGTCAGAAGAACTGCTTAATTTTTCTCCTGCCTTAGCACCGGCCAATAAGGCGGCGCCGACACCGGCTGCAACCAAACCGATCCCGCCCGCACGTTTCAATCCGGTCTTGATGGCTTCATTTCTTTTATCTTTACGCAAATCATCTTCCAACATCACATCTTGCGTTCTGCTTCCTGCCTGATTTTGATAATCATTTAATGCAATTCTGGAAAAATATGCTTTATCTCTCAGTTGAGTAAAACCTTGTCTTTGTGTATTTGTTGGTAAAGCGTACGCCCATCTGCCCGAAGGTTGTTCCTGACAGGTACCCCCATTATCAACAAAATAGTTATGCGCTAAAATAACCTTTGTCTGGTAATCCTTTAACAGTGTCTCAAAGCGATCTTTATATGTCTTTGACGGATGTATGCCTTTGATGCTTTGGTTGAATTCATTTCTTAACTCTTTTGTTATCTGTTTTAAATGATCCGTATAGGGTGTTTTGTCCAAATACCTTAAAATATCGGATTCTACACGACCGATCAATTCTTCCTTTTTTTTCATTTTTTGCTCCTTGGTTATGGGGTTTATAGGCTTACTTTACCATTTTTTTCGGGCTTGTCAAGCTTTTTTTCAAATTTTTTAGAGATAAAAGTTTAATATGACTGTGGATGCTGTTTTTCCCTTTGGGATCAAAGTCTATACCCACAGTATTGACATGACCGTCTTCAATTGTATGGACCACTAACTCAATGGCATCCAAAACCAATCGATCACCGATTTCGACATCGGCAAATTCTTGCTGAAATAAATCGCTGATAGTGGATGAACGAATACCCCGATCAACCGAAATACCGTACAGATGTTCCAATTCTTCAAACGTGGTATGGGCTGAAATCGGGAAGTCGCCGCGCAAAATCATTTCTTCGCAAGATGGACGTCCGAATAATTTATCCAAGACGGGTCTTTGCAGTTCAGATGATAAAAAGATATATACTTTATCGCCCGCTTTCAGTTGTCGCAATCCGGTTCCGGCAGGATAGCAAATGCCGTTTCTTAAAACCAATGTGGGTTTCGCCCAGCGGGGAATTTTTTCACCCAAAATAACCGGTGTTTGTTCATCCAATTGATACATAATCAAAGAACTGTCACCCAATCCAGGTAAATCTATTTGAGTTGTAATCGGTGCTGTTTCCAATACAGGAATTGTGACGCCGCACCAACGACCGACAATGGGGATCATGAAACCTTGAACAGCCAAACTGATCAAAACCATAATGAAAATAATATCAAAAAAAACGTTTGCATACGGCAATCCCAAAACAATCGGCATCAGTGCCAATAAAAAGGATGTGGCACCACGCAAACCGACAAAAGATATAAACAATTTATCTCCGATTGTGAATTGTTTAAAATAATGCAATATTGAAAATACCATCACGGGACGAGCGACTAACATCAATAAAATTGATAGCAAAAAGCCGACATTCCAAATTTGGGGTAACCCGTCCGTCGTGACAAATAATCCCAGGCAGGTAAACATTGTTATTTGACATAACCATGTCATAGTCTGTTGAAATTTCGATATTTGTGCGTAAGCTTGAATACGCGTGTTACCCAAAATTAATCCGGCAATATAGACAGCCAAAAAGCCGCTGCCTTTCATTAAATTGGTTGTTGAAAAACACAGTAAGGTCAAACCCAAGACAAATATAGGATATAAAGCCGTATCCAGCGGAATTTTATTCAACAAAACTTTAATCAATAACGCACTACCCAAGCCAAACAAACCGCCGATAAAAGCTTGTTCCAATAAAGTCGGCAGTAAAAACCCGTACTGAACGGATTGGTTGGACAGCTGTTGTTGAATGATGAAAATAAAAGATAAGGTCAAAAAAATTGCCATTGGATCATTGGTTCCCGATTCGATTTCCAACGTTGATTTAACCTTTTCACGTAAGCCCAATCCTTTGGAGCGCAATAATGAAAAAACTGCCGCAGAATCTGTTGAGCTGATCATAGCGACCAATAAAAAACTGAACGCCCATCCGATATCCATTAAAAAATGCACAAAAGGCGCTAATATCACGGTGGTCATTACGACACCGACAGTAGATAAAAGCAGAGCCGGTTTCGCATTTTGCCGATAGTTTTTCATGGCTGTATGAAAGCCGCTGTCGAACAAAATCATAGCCAAGGCAACAGATCCGATAAAAAAGATGATTCCGGGGCGATGTAAGCTTTGTAACATCTCAATATGGCCCGCGCTGACGGCTAATCCCATGCATAAAAAGGCCAAAATCAAAGGAATGCCGATACGCGATGAGAGCAAACTTGTTAAAATACTTATAGTCAGCAGAATCGAAAACAACAAAACCGGTAAATTAATGAAGTCCATTGAAAAATTTTCCTTTCTTTTGAAAACGTTTTTTGAGCGATGAAAGTTTATGGCTGACCAAGGCCGTATCACGTCCTGTTTTTTCTAAACGATCGTACATGCGTGCAATTTCTTTGTTCAAATAGGCTGTTTCAATAGCTTGACTAAGTTCACTTTTTTCTGCCGCTGACTTGTTGGTGAATGTATCATGGATTTCGCTTAAAATATGCCATGTTGTCTTTGTACTATCCAGATTTCTTTGTTCAATGACATAGGGCAGGTCATATACAATTTGTTCCAAAATGCGTTCTGTTTCATCTTTTTTGGGTTTTTGTGCCAAATAGCGATAAGCAATCATATCAAAGGCTACTTTTGCCTCAAAGACATTGTCCACAACGATAAAAGGAACAAAATCAGCAAACCCTTTTAAATGAATGTCTTTCAAAAATTCCAACAGGTGGTGAAAAAAGCCCAGACTGTTAAATAAAATGAAGGGTTTTTTGGGCAGTAATCCGTCCTGCATCGCAACACAATCAAAGGCCAATTCATCCAAAGTTCCGACGCCACCGGGCATGAAAATGACAAATTCAGCCTTTAACATATGACGCTTACGTTCTTCCAAAGTTTTGGCAACAACAATATCTGAGATTTTTTTTAATTCTTTTTCGGCATCGTAGCGCCGCATGTATTCTTCTGTGGTGACGCCTTCAATAGGTTTTCGGGTATGATTTGGCATTTTTGCCCAAGATTCAAGGACGCCCTTAGCAACAGCTCCCATGATGCCGCAAGAAGACAAACCGAATGTCAATTGATATTCTTGCTTGCCGATTTCTTTGCCTAATTCATAAGCGGCTTTGGCATAAGCTGTATTTTTGCCGTCGCGTGAACCGCCGGCCACAAAGACGCGGATATTGTCGTGTTTTTTTTGTTTTGAGGATTTTTTTACTTTTTTGGTTTTTATTTTCTGCACGGTTTTGCCTCCCATAAATTACTATTTACTATATAAAATCAGATTTTGCAAAAAAAAGCTAGATATTTTTTAAAATTGCCTTGACTTTAAAAAAATTTTACTGTAAAATAATCGACATCCGCATTGGGGTGTCGCCAAGTGGTAAGGCAACGGTTTTTGATACCGTCATTCGTTGGTTCGAATCCAGCCACCCCAACCAAATCCGCATAAAACGTTCATAAAGGACGTTTTTTCTTTTGTTTTTAAGCGTTTGTGGTAGCTCGGAACAGAGATTTTAGAAAATACCTAAAAACGTCCTATTCCGAGTTAGAAAGTCAAAAAATTCTTATTTTTCAATGTCCAATATCTTGGATAATTTTAAAGGAGAAAAAATAAGAATTACATAATTTAGTACCAACAATCATAAAAACTACTATAAAGATTTTACCATTTCGGATGTTAAAAATCTTGACCGTGAACCTATCATGTCCAGAGCTTTTGAAAACGCCTTTTCCGAAGAGCATTGTATATCTGGATGCATACCTTCTTTTTCTTTTATCTTGTTTCCCTTTTTATCATATCGTTCACGGTACTCTGTTCCAATAATCAGTGATCCGTAAGACATCGGTAGAGAAGCAGTTGCTCCACCAGCAAATGTGCCTGAAGTATTTTCACCGATAGTTACTGATTTTGGCAATTGAGAAAGCATATAAATTGCCCCTTCAGAGGCAGAAGCATTATATTCATCTTGTAAAATATATACAGATCCAGAAAATTTATCTGATTGAGCAGATGGTGAATAATGAGAGGCTTCTTTTAAGGTGTCAATCAAAGGATGCCCTTCTTTTCTTTTTTTCTGTGTAGCAACTGTATTCACTTTTTCGCTTTTATCTGCATATTTTATGGGGTTATCACTCATTCGTTCGGCGATTCCTTTTATAATTTCAGAATCTCCACCAGTATTTCCACGAAAATCAAATATAATATTTTGCCACCTGTTCTTCTCTTTTTGTTGAAAAAATGTTTCTACGAATTGTTTCCTTTTTTGTGCTTGTTCTTTAATGTCTCCTCCAAAAGAAGGAATAGAAACGACTCCTAATCTTTCACTTGGGATTGTACCAATAATCCAAGGTTCTTTTTCTTCTTGAACTTGAATAGAGTTGATATCCTTTATACCATTTAAATTTTGAGAAGCCAGATTTTCCTTTTTGCGTAAAAAGGGAAATTGTTTTAAATTTGTTCCTTTTCCATCTTTAATGGAAACGTGGTTATCTGGTACATATTTCGAAATAATCTCGGATAGTAACTTTAATTGTGTATCTGAATCAAGAGATGTATCTATTTTTGAAGTAGCCTCTCGGAACATGCGTATTTCTGTCTGAATATCTGCATTATCTTTTGCACCCGAATGGTTCCATTCTGGAAGATTTTCTATAATTGCTGTTGTATATTCTTGAATTAACGACATCCTATACCTCTTCCACTATTATACCATACCACTTGTAATAGTCAAGCTCGGAAATTGCAGGATGAGTCCAACCAATAAAAAAGTCTCGTTTATCGGGACTTTTTTTATTAGTTAAAGGATGTGTTGGATGAGGCCCAACAAAGTTGGTTTGCTCGCGAATGAAATGAGCGGACGCCCTCAGGCGGTCCAAGCGTTAGCGCGGGATAAATTACATGTGGCCATATTCTTGCAAATCAAAATTGTCTTTAAAAGCAACTCAAAAAAACTTATCTCCGACGAAAAGAAACGCTTAATAATGCGTGGTGTGTTACATAAAAAATTGAAAAGGGGATTGATTCAATATTTTTTTTAAAAAAAAAGACTTGCTATTTTATGTATTTGATGATACAGTACCAAAAAACAAGGAGGTTTTGTCAGATGTACAACGGTAAAAAGATTTTGGCATTTATCCCAGCTCGTTGGGGAAGTAAAGGAATTCCACATAAAAATTTTCGTAAGATTAACGGTAAACCGTTATTTATGCATTCTGTTGATTATGCTTTTTCATCAAAGTATGTGGATGATGTTTTGGTGAGTTCTGATTCTCAGGAAATTTTGGACATGGCCCATGCAAATGGCTGTGTTAAAAATGCTTTGCGTCCGGACTACTTGGCCAGCGATACGGCCAGAAACATTGACGTCATGTTGTGGGAATTGGAAAACTGCCCGAAAAAGTATGATGCTATTATTCAATTACAACCTACTTATCCGATTCGGCCCGTGGGTGAGTTGGATAAAATGATCGAAAAGTATTTCGAAACGGAAACGTCTTTGATGACAGTTGTGCCGGTACCGGCAAAGCCTGAATTTTTACGCCGGATTGAAGATGGTAAATTACATAAAATTATGAATTCGACATCGGAAATTCGTCGACAAAATTTTTCCCAATATTATCAATTGGTTGGATCTGTACATGTGAATAATGTTCATACACTGAATTCAAATGTTATTTTAAATGAAGGTGAAATACCTTATGTGATTGATCAAAGTTATG
>CAMZEQ010000017.1 GCA_947305835.1 uncultured Alphaproteobacteria bacterium
TTGGCGTCAATATCAAAGCTGACTTCAATTTGTGGCATTCCGCGTGGTGCAGGGGGGATGCCCACCAAGTCAAATTGACCGAGCAATTTGTTATCACGGGCAATTTCACGTTCACCCTGGAACACACGAATTGTCACAGCCGTTTGACCATCTTCGGCGGTTGAGAACACCTGGGATTTTTTTGTCGGAATCGTCGTGTTTCGATCAATCAAACGTGTGAATACGCCACCCAATGTTTCAATACCCAAAGACAAAGGCGTCACATCTAACAATAACACGTCTTTGACGTCACCTTTTAAGACCCCGCCTTGAATCGCGGCACCCATGGCAACCACTTCATCCGGGTTCACGCCTTTATGGGGTTCACGTCCAAAGAAGTCTTGGACCAATTTTTGAACGGCCGGCATACGGGTCATACCACCCACCAAGATGACTTCATCCACTTGATTCTTGGAAAGTCCCGCATCCTTTAACGCTTTTTCCATCGGTCCTTTGGTGCGTTCCAATAAATCTTCTACCAAGCTTTCCAATTTGGCGCGCGTCATGGACACATTCAAGTGTTTCGGACCGGTAGCATCAGCGGTAATAAAGGGCAAGTTAATGTCTGTTTGATTGGAACTGGACAATTCAATCTTGGCTTTTTCGGCAGCTTCTTTCAAGCGTTGCAAAGCCATGCGGTCTTCGCGCAAGTCGATACCGTTTTCTTTTTTGAATTCATCGGCCAAATAATCCATGATACGGGCATCAAAGTCTTCACCACCCAAGAAGGTATCCCCATTGGTGGATTTAACTTCAAAAACGCCATCACCGATTTCCAAAATGGATACATCGAAAGTACCGCCACCCAAGTCATATACAGCAATTGTACCGGATTTTTTCTGATCCATACCATAGGCCAAGGCAGCTGCAGTCGGTTCATTGATAATACGCAAGACGTTCAATCCGGCAATTTTACCGGCATCTTTTGTGGCTTGACGTTGGCTGTCATCAAAGTAAGCCGGTACTGTAATAATGGCTTCTGTCACTTTTTCGCCCAAATAAGCTTCAGCATCTTCTTTTAATTTTTGTAAAACGAAAGCGGAAACTTGACTGGGGGCATATTTTTTACCATCCACTTCTACCCAAGCATCTCCATTTTCACCGGAAATAATTTTATAAGGGACCATGCCTTTATCTTTGGTCACCATTTTATCATCAAAGCGGCGACCGATAAGACGCTTGATAGAATATAAGGTTCCTTGCGGATTGGTCACAGCTTGACGTTTGGCGGGTTGTCCGACCAAGCGTTCCCCTTTACTTGTAAAGGCAACAATAGACGGTGTTGTTCTGGCACCTTCACGGTTTTCCAAAACCTTGGCGTCTTTACCATCCATAATGCACATACATGAATTGGTTGTTCCTAAGTCAATACCTAAAATTTTACTCATTTTTTTGCTCCTTTTTTATTATTGTGAACAATATATGGGTCATACAATTGTATTTTGCAACCATAAAAATTCATTTTTCTTGATTTTTTTAATTTTTTTTGCTACATCAGAGGTATCATCAAATTTTGGAGATAAAAATGTGGCAACAGATTTTAGATATATGGAAAAGTCAATTTTTGCATTATGGAACTGAAAGTATCGGTTATTTGGTTGCGGGAATTTGTTTCAGTTTATTTTATGCCCGTGGAACGCAACAAAGGCGCTTTCACTTATTGGGGCGGGGGTGTCGTTTGTTGGCCTATGGCGGATTTATAATGATTATTTTGCCGGCTTTAAAATTAATGAATCCGCAATTTGAAATACCTGAAAAAAATTACCACATTCTGATTTCTTTGGTCATTTCTGTTGCGACGGCATTTTTATGGTCCAGCTTATTTGTCCAAAATTTATCCAAAAAACATGTTTGGGGATTGGTGATTGGTTTGTCCTTCATTCAATCTTTGGTATTTATTCCTTTGGCTTATCTTTTCCCGAATTTAAATTTGGAATATTATTTATTGGCTTTTGCGTGGTTGATTATGGGGATTCAGTTTCACAGTTTGCAGACAGCCGGAAAGGCATCTTTATTCAACATGGTCGGGGATTGCTTAATTCTGCTTTGCCTTTTGTATTTATTAAGGTTATGGCATTTGATTCCCGTTTCGGGGATGTTACCGACCATTTTATTTGGTCTTTTAAGTGTGGCGATTATTCTGGCACAATTAAGATTTATGCAGGTCAATTGTGCGAATTTGGATGAACAATTGGATTTTGAAAAAAAACGTCGAACTCTTTTTTGGGATATTGCACCTTTTCCGATTTTGGTTTCCAAGTTATTGGATGATACCATTTTATATATTAATCCGGTGGCCCGAGATGTTCTTAAAATTTCACCGGAGGATATATCTTCGTTTCGTTTGACGGATTATTTCGCGGATTCTGGCAAACGCAATGAATTGGTTGAAAAAGTGCGCGCAAGCCATATTTTGGACAGTTTTGAGGTTGAAATGCGTTCGCCGCGCTCAGGCGAAAATTTATGGTTGGATTTATCGGCACGCGTTGTGGAATTGGATGGCGAGCTGGCACTTTATATTAACTTACATAACGTGACCGAACAAAAACAAACTGAAGAAAAACTTTTCCAACAAGCATCCACAGATACTCTGACAGGGCTTTACAATCGCCGCCAATTTGAAACGATGGTGGGACAGGCGATTGCTTCTGCCAAACGCTATCAAACACCCTATTGCGTCATGATGAGTGATATCGACCATTTTAAGGCGGTCAATGATACTTATGGCCATGAATCGGGGGATATTGTTTTAAAGGAAGTGGCAAATTTAATGAAAAAAACTTTTCGTTCATCTGATATCATCGGACGGTTCGGGGGTGAAGAATTTATTGTTTTCTTTACAAACACAAATATTGATGGGGCCAAAGTTGCAGCTGAAAATTTCCGACAAGCGGTCGAACAGACACCTATCATCGCGGAAGGAAGGCCCATTCAAGTGACTATCAGTTTGGGCTTAACGGATTCACAAAATCATGATTTAATGCTGTTAACTAAAGAAGCTGATGTGGCACTTTACTATTCCAAAGAACATGGACGTAATCAGCTGACCGTTTATACATCTGAATTATTGAATCAAGGAACACAAAATCAATGAGACATATTTTTCATGTTATTCCGGCCTTATGCATTTTGATAAGTGTTTATTTCGGGTATCACGGAATATACGGGAATCATGGTCTTTTGCGGTTGAAACAGTTGAATATTGAAGTATCCGAGGCTCAACAAAATTTAATGAATTTGAAGGCGGAAGTTTCTGATTTAAAAATTAAGGTTGATGCAATTAAAATGGGTTCACGTGATTTGATTGAAGAAGAGTTATTGCGCGTTTTAAATATGGGCCAAGCGGATGATTTAGTTGTGTTGGATGCCCAATAGGTGACGAAGTGACAGGGCTCTCATTTTTTGTTTGTCTTTCCATGTTTCCTCTTGCAATTGCAGATCATTTAAAAAATCTGTCTGATGCATTTTTCGTTTGACCATCAACCGCTCTTTTTTTTCAATGCGTCTTCTTTGGATTAAGTCTGCTAAATCTGTGGCAAAAAGCGAGCCGTTCATTTGATAATGTTCCAATGCCCATTTCTTTTTATAAGGGACAAAATATAAATACCCTTGAGATGAAACATTTTCACGATTGATATGATTGACTTGAATATATTCGGGATGTGTCATTTCACCGGTTGTTTTCCAAATATCTACTTTTGGGGGAGAGTTTCTGTCTGTTCGATATACAATGTATTTCACTTGCATGTTTTTTCTTTAAATAAAGTTTTCGATTTGGAAATGATAATTAAAGCGGGAATCATCAATAATCCCGTGAACATGAAATAATTTATCCATCCCATTTCGGATGCTAAAAATCCACTGGTTGTTCCCAACAAAGTTAATGGAACCATGGTCAAAGCATTTAAAAAGGCATACTGAGTGGCGGAAAATTGTCGGGAACATAAAGTTGATAAAAACACCGTCCAAATGGCACTGCCCATACCGCCGATGATATTATCAAAGACGATAACAATTAAAAATAAGGGAATGCTGGGGCCTACGGCGGCCAATCCCGCAAAAGCAAAACTGGTGAGAACTTCAATGCCTCCCAACCAAAATAACAAGGGTTTGAATTTAAATTTTTTAATAATGTAACCCCCGCAAAAAATACCCAAAGTTGTGATAATTGAACCAAATGTTGCGGACACCATCGCAATTTGATTTTTGGTGAAACCGACATCATAATAAAACGGATAGGCCATTTTGCCGAGCATACCGTTACACAATTTGTAAAGGACAATGAAGCAACATAAAAGTAATAAATTTTGACGCACACAAAAATCTTTAAAAGGTTTGACGACCATCGTATCAAAATTGGCCGGTACATTATCTTGCTTTCCTTCTTTAATAAAAGGGACAGATAAAACACCCACTAAAATAATTAAAGTGGCGATTTGGTATACCAAGGACCATGATAAAATGCCTGATAGCGCAATCATACCGGCTGTAGCGGCAAAATAGCCGATTCTATTGCCAAAGTGAAACAGAACGGTTCCATTTGTCAGATCATCCCCTTTTAATGTGTCAATACGTAAACCATCCACGGTCATTTCTTGACTAGCACCACAAAAGCCCACTAAAAATGCACAGAAAAACAAGGCCATGACATCTTCATTGGGTGTGAGTGTGGACATTCCTAAAAGGCCCAATATAATACCCAGTTGCCAAAACAAACACCACACTTTTTTGCGTCCCACAATTTTGGCAAAAGGTAAATTGATTCTATCCACAAAGGGGGCCCATAAAAATTTCAAACAATAAGGTAAAGTGACGGCCGCAAATACTCCTACAGCTTTCAAATCTAAACCACTTTGCGTGGCCCAAAGCATCAGTAAACCACCAATCAAATTAATGGGTGCTTGAACGGAAATACCTAATCCCAAAAAGGGCAAAGTCTTTTTGTTGATCATCATATTAAATCTCCTTTTGATATCCCTTATACTCTTTTTTATGCTGTTTGTCATTATTTTTTTATTGCGCGCGACCTCGGAATAACTTGACAAAATATCATTTTAAGGTTATAATCTATAAAGTTTTCAGGAAAAGGTATGATGACACAAAAAATTGGAATTATTGCACAAGAAGGAACGAATCCTGCCTTTGTTCATGGGACATACCATGTTGTTAATAACTTGTTAAATTCTTGTGATAATGCGGGAAGGTATCAAGTTTTTGAAGTTAAAAATATTGTTCCCTTTGTACGTCCTTTAATTCAAAAAGGAATTCAACAGGCTATTTCAGAGGAACGTTATACTCAAAGAGGATATCGTCAAATCAATGCCGAACCTATTATGAATGGTATGTTGGAATATTCTGCTGCTCATCCCGATACAGAATTAGTAATGGTAATGAATGATAGCATTTATGCTTCTGATTTAAATTATTTTTTGGGTGTTAATCGTAAATGTCTTTCTCGGTTGGGATATTTGTTGAATACGACAATCATTTCTTGTGGTAAAAATAGTCCTTTTGAAATGGATCCGTTGACTTTTCAAACAGTTTTGATGCATGAATTAGGGCATCGTTTTGGGGCGACAGACCATCAAAATAGGAACCCAGGTGAGTTATATGATTATAAACAGTTGGGAACGCATTGCACAACACCGGGTTGCATTATGAATGTAGCCAATTCTTTGCGTGATGGTCAGTTGGCGGCACGTCGGCGTGCAACATATTGCTCTGCTTGTTTGCGTGCGATGAAAAAGGAATTTTCCCGTTAATTTTTGAACAAAAGAACATAACGTTTTAAACGTTTGTACGTTTTGGAATTTTGATTATTCATCAATTTTTTCGGTGTGCCATCTTCTGCAATTTTGCCGTTTTCAAGCAGTAAAATACGATTAGCACTAGCAATTTCAGCTGGCACATTACTGGCAAAAATCACGGTTGGCTTATGCCATTTTGTTTTGGATAAGTTTTTAATGGCGGCCAAGACTTTTGTTTGTGAATGTGTATCTAAATTGGCCGTTGGTTCATCCATAATGATAATGGGGGTTTGACGTAAAAAAGCGCGTGCCAAAGCTAAACGTTGTTTTTGCCCGGCTGATAAAGCCGTGACTTTTGAATCAATTCCTTTTTCTTTTTGGGTCAGTTCTTCCAATAAATTGGCTGATTGTAAAGCGTGATAAATGTCCATTTCTGTGGCTTTTGGT
This sequence comes from uncultured Alphaproteobacteria bacterium, assembly GCA_947305835.1. Lineage (GTDB taxonomy): Bacteria > Pseudomonadota > Alphaproteobacteria > CAAHEQ01 > UBA3637 > UBA3637. Next base: position 6,234 of record CAMZEQ010000017.1, read on the forward strand.
TGAAATACCAACAAATTTTCACGAATAGTTTTATGTCGCCAAAATATCGGGTGTTGATTGATGTAAGTGATATTTTGTTTCAATGATTTTAATGAAATTTTACGTACATCTTTACCATTGATCAACACTTGTCCCTTATGCGATTCATAGGCGTGTTGCATGACATTGATCAGTGTGGATTTGCCCATGCCGGAATTACCGATAATGGCGACCCGATCGCCTTGTTTGATTTTCAATGACAGCCCTTCCAACACTTTTTCTTTGGATTCGGGATAGGCAAATGAAATATTTTTCATTTCGACATGACCGCCGGCCGGCAATTTTTCTTTTCCCAATTTTAAATCCAGCGAATGATCATATTCCATTTCATTGGTGAGTTTGCGGTAGGTTTTAACGCTTTTTAACATCACACCGACATAAAATAAAATGGCAGATCCCATGTTAACCATGACGCTGACCATTCCGGTCAACAAAACAAAACGTCCCACATCTTTTGTTTGAATGGCAATCATGGCGGCCATCAAACTGGTGATAATAACGGGCAAGGTATCCCAAACGGCCAGTAATCCGCGGGCCATATCTTCTTTCATATTGCACCGAAAACTAAACCATGCATAACCTTCCAATTTTTGACTGAGATCATTCACGACTTCATTTTGGATTTGCAAGGTATTGATATTGACTAAATTATCCACGTGATCCGTTTTTTCAGCAATAATTTCAATACGCCTTTTTTCCAATTCATCAGCTTTTGAAAAATGTTTCACAATCCAGATATTTGTATAGTAAGCACATAACCAACAACCAAAAGCAATTAAAGCAAATGAAGGTTTTTCTTTAAGTAAAACGATAACGGCACCGGTCCATGCCACAAATCGTGTTAAAATACGCATAAAGTGCATCAATACCATGGAAACAGCTTGATTTTGTGAATCGATAGTGGATACGATTTTCGATGATTGTTGGCTTTCCAAAACAATTGGTGGAGTTTCCAACAAATTTTTAAGATTTTGTTTGAATAAATGATTATAACAAAATAAACGCAGTGGTTCCATCCAATCCCAAAAAACAAAATCCATAAAATCCAAAAGATAACCCAAAAATGAATTGATAATGATCCAAAAAATTAAAACGCCCGTTAAAGTTTGGCTATCAAAATTACCTTGAATTTGTGTGATAACAATAGAGGTAATAATGGGCATACTGAGTCTTGTGAGCCCTCGAAACGCCCATAACACGGCACTCCATCCGAACAACTGTTTATGTCCTTTGGCGGCAATACTCAGTGCTTCTTTTAAATCACTTAAGATCTTTTTTGTTTCGTCCGATACCAGTTGCATATTCCCCCTTTATTTTTTTTACAACCGACCACGTTCAAATTTACGACGTTCGTTGGAATCCAAATACTTTTTGCGTAAGCGAATATGTTTGGGGGTTACTTCCACCAATTCGTCATCCGCAATATAGGATAGGGCTGCTTCCAAAGGCATCAAAACAGGCGGGATCAACACCACCGCTTCATCTTTTCCGGCGGCACGCATGTTGGTGAGTTTTTTACCTTTAATAGGATTGACCTCGATATCGCCCTGCTTGGCATTACCACCGATAATCATACCCGGATAGACATCCACACCGGCACCGATGAACAAGGGGCCACGTTCCTGAATATACCACAGGGCATAAGCCACAGATTTACCGCTTTCTGTGGAAATCAACACACCGTTGCGACGGGCTTGAATTTCGCCTTTATAGGGCACATAACTGTGAAAGATTCGGTTCATGACACCGGTACCACAGGTATCTGTTAAAAATTCACTGTGATAGCCGATCAATCCCCGTGAAGGAGCATGGAAAATCATACGGGTTTTACCACCACCCGACGGATTCATTTCGACCATTTCAGCTTTGCGTAAAGCCAATTTTTCCACCACAACACCCGTATAGGCATCATCCACGTCAATCACGACTTCTTCCATCGGTTCCATCTTTTGACCGTTTTCTTCTTTAAAGACCACGCGCGGACGAGATACAGAAAGTTCATAACCTTCACGGCGCATCGTTTCAATCAAAATACCCAATTGTAATTCACCGCGACCCGCCACTTCAAAAGCATCTGTTGAATCTGTACGGGCAATTTTCAACGCAACATTACCTTCGGCTTCTTTAACCAACCGATCCCAAATCATACGGGAAGTGACTTTATCCCCATCTTGACCTGCCAATGGCGAAGTATTAATGGAAAATGTCATTGCCAAAGTGGGTGGATCAATGGGTTGTGCCTGAATCGCTTCTGTGACGCTTTGATCACACAAGGTATCAGCCACGGTTGCTTTTTGAAAGCCCGAAATACTGACGATATCGCCGGCAACACCTTCTTCAATGGCTTGATGTTTAAGTCCGCGGAAAGCCAAAATTTTACTCACGCGGGCTGTTTCAATTGTTTGTCCGTCGCGTGACAAAGCTTTAATCATTTGATTGGTTTTGACTTTACCCGAAGTAATACGTCCCGTTAAAACACGTCCCACAAACGGATCCATGTGCAAAGTTGTGACCAGCATTTTGAAAGGCCCGTTATCGTCACTTTCGGGAGCCGGGACATGTTCAATAATTTTTTTGAATAAAGGTTCAATGTCAATGCGTTCGTCATTTAAATTTTCGACAGCCCAACCTTCACGACCACTGGCAAACAAAGTTGGGTAATCCAATTGTTCATCTGTGGCACCCAGGTTCGCAAACAAATCAAAAACCTCATTATTGACTTCAATCGGACGGGCATCAGGGCGATCGATTTTATTGATCACGACGATGGGACGCAAACCTAACTTTAAGGCTTTACCCAATACAAACTTTGTTTGGGGCAGGGGACCTTCGGCCGCATCCACCAACAAAATAACACCATCCACCATGGATAAAATACGTTCCACTTCACCACCAAAATCGGCGTGTCCCGGTGTGTCCACAATGTTGATGCGATAGTTATGCCATTCGACTGAGGTACATTTGGCCAAAATCGTAATGCCGCGTTCACGTTCCAATTCGCCCGAATCCATCGCGCAAGTGGCGACTTGCTGGTTTTCACGAAAAGCGCCCGATTGGCGCAAAAAAGCATCCACAAAAGTTGTTTTGCCATGGTCCACGTGGGCAATAATGGCGATATTACGCATATTTAAAGACATTTAATTTTCCTTTTCCCTTTAAAATAATGACCCATTATAGCATAAAAACGTACAAAAGTAAAGGGTTAAACGATGGTATTCTTTAAATCTTTGGGACGTGCAAAAGCAAACATCATCATGCCCGTGATGGGATCACATTCACGCAAAATGACCGGCACTTCATCACCCATTTTATAAACATTTTTAGTATGACGTCCCACCAAACGTGCCCCTTTTTCATCCACCCGATA
>CAMZEQ010000018.1 GCA_947305835.1 uncultured Alphaproteobacteria bacterium
TCAAGAAAAATTTTTCCTTGCAATTTTTATTAAAAAATGCTAAAGTCCCCCCATAAAAAAAGAGGATTTTCCATTTGTGGCATGCCTCAAATGGTTTTTTTAACAAAAGAAAAGGAAAATAATAAATGACCAAATTCGTTTATACTTTTGGTGATGGTAAGGCCGAAGGCAATGCCACCATGCGTGAATTGTTGGGCGGTAAAGGTGCTAATTTGGCAGAAATGTCCAGTATCGGTGTGCCTGTTCCTCCGGGATTCACAATTACAACAGAAGCTTGTACGTTTTATTATAAAAACAACAAAGCTTATTCTGATGAGTTGAAAACTCAGGTAATGGAAGGATTAAAAGGGGTTGAAGCCGTGATGGGTAAAAAATTCGGTGATCCCAATAATCCTTTGTTGTTCTCTGTGCGTTCAGGTGCCAGAGTTTCTATGCCGGGTATGATGGATACTATTTTGAACCTCGGTTTGAATGATCAAACGGTTGAAGGTTTGGCCAAAGTTTCCAACAATCCCAAATTTGCCTATGACTCTTATCGTCGTTTTATTCAAATGTATTCTGATACAGCTATGGGTGTGGATATCCACAAATTTGAAGCTGTTTTGGATCGCGTTCGTGAAGAAAACGGTTACAAACATGACAGCGAAATGACTGTTGAACAATTAAAGGCAGTTATTGCCGAATATAAACAAATCGGTATTCAAGAAGGTAAACCGGTTCCTCAAGATGTGAACGAACAACTTTGGGGCGCTATTGGTGCCGTGTTTGGTTCTTGGATGAGTGAACGCGCGATCTTTTATCGCAAACTCAACAACATTCCTGCCGATTGGGGTACCGCCGTGAACGTTCAATCCATGGTGTTTGGTAACTCCGGTGACGATTCTGCAACGGGTGTGTGCTTCTCGCGCGATGCTGCCACCGGTGAAAACTATTTCTACGGTGAATATTTGAAAAATGCCCAAGGTGAAGACGTGGTGGCCGGTATTCGTACCCCGCAACAAATTTCCAAAATCGGAAATGAACGTCGTGGTTTGAACTTACCTTGCATGGAAGAAGAATTCCCAGAAGTGTATGCCCAGTTGGATGCCATTCGTCATAAATTGGAATCCCATTATAAAGATATGCAAGATATGGAATTTACCGTTCAAAACGGCAAACTCTGGATGTTGCAAACACGTAATGGTAAACGTACCGGTTTGGCCGCTTTAAAGGTTGCCGTGGATATGGTACGTGAAGGTTTAATCACCAAAGAAGAAGCCGTGACCCGCGTTGAACCCGGTCACTTGGATCAATTGTTGCACCCCATGTTTGACAAATCCGCCAAACGTGAAGTGATTGCCACAGGTTTGCCTGCTTCTCCCGGTGCTGCTGTGGGACAAATCGTGTTCTCAGCCGCTGACGCCGAAGCACAATCTGCTGAAGGCAAAAAGGTCGTTTTGGTCCGTGTGGAAACATCCCCGGAAGACATTGCCGGTATGCATGTGTCTCAAGGTGTGTTGACAGCTCGTGGTGGTATGACCTCACACGCCGCAGTGGTGGCCCGCGGTATGGGTATTCCTTGCGTGTCCGGTGTGGCTGATTTGCGCATTGACTATGCTGCTCAAACTTTGACAGCCGGTGGTGTGACATTAAAAGCCGGAGATATGTTGTCCATTGACGGAACAACGGGTCAGGTGATGGCCGGCGAATTACCGTTGGTGAAACCTGAAATGGCCGGTGATTTTGGCGAATTCATGAAGTGGGTGGATGAAATCCGCACATTGAAAGTTCGTGCCAATGCTGAAACACCGACAGATGCTCAAACAGCAAAAGATTTTGGTGCCGAAGGTATCGGTTTGTGCCGTACAGAACACATGTTCTTTGACCCAAGCCGTATTAACCATATGCGTGAAATGATTTTGGCAAAAGATGAAGCCGGACGCCGTGCCGCTTTGGCCAAATTGTTGCCCTTCCAACGCGAAGACTTTGTGTCTTTGTTCAAGATTATGGATGGTCTGCCGGTCACAATTCGTTTGTTGGATCCGCCATTGCATGAATTCTTACCCAATAAAAAGGCAGAACAAGAAGCTTTGGCCGCCCAAATGGGGGTGACAGTGGAAGAAATCGTGGCCCGTACAGCCAGCTTACATGAAGCCAACCCGATGTTGGGTTTGCGCGGATGCCGTTTGGCTGTAGTCTATCCGGAAATTTGCGAAATGCAAACCCGCGCCATTATTGAAGCCGCTATCGAAGTGGCTGATCAAGGTGTGAAGGTATTGCCTGAAATCGAAGTACCTTTGATTTCTTCACGCAAAGAATTGGAAATCTGCAAAAAGACCATTGATGCCACAGCTGAAGCCGTCTTTGCCGAAAAAGGCAAAAAAGTGGAATACACTGTTGGTACAATGATCGAATTACCCCGTGCCGCGTTGTTGGCCGGTGAAATTGCAGAACTCGCCGACTTCTTTGAATTCGGAACAAACGACCTCACCCAAACAACTTTGGGGATGAGCCGTGATGACGCCGGATCCTTCTTGCCACAATATGTGACAAAGGGTATCTATGAACGTGATCCGTTCCAATCCTTGGATGCAACAGGTGTGGGTAAATTGATTGCGATGGCCTGCCGTGATGGTAAAGCCACCAATCCGAACATTTACCTCAGCATTTGTGGTGAACACGGTGGTGACGCCAACTCCATTATGTATTTGAATCAATACTTGAATGGTGTATCCTGCTCACCCTATCGTGTGCCATTGGCTCGCTTGGCCGCCGCACAGGCTGCTGTGAAAGCTAAAAAAGCATAAGGTAAACACTTAAAAATCTCCCCGTCGTTATTGACGGGGATTTTTTTATTGACTTGAAAGGATACACATAAAAATCAGCACGAACGGAAATTGATGGAAAGTTTGACAATGTTAGCCATTGTCGGCGTCTTGTCCATGGTCGGCATGTGGGGCTATCAAAGGTCCATGAATCGACATTATGCCAACGAGATTTTGGATGAAGCACGCATGCGGGTCCTTTCTTGTATGACAGTATTGCTGAATTTAATTACGGGCCCCAATAAACTTATCATTGATTTTGTGTAAAAATTCCATTGTATGCATTGCTTTTTATGACAAAGTGTGCTAGGGTGAGCTTTAACAAAGGATTTTTGGATGATGCCATTGCATATTCCGGTTTTGTTAGATGCGGTCCTGACACGTTTAAGCTGTCAGGGCGGTGTTTTTGTAGACGGAACCTTTGGGGCAGGTGGATACACGCGCGCCATATTAAATGCGCATCCTGAAAATCAAGTCATTGCTTTTGATCGTGATCCGACAGTCAAACCGACAGCAAATAAAATGAAACTTGAATTCGGGGATCGATTCACTTTTATACCGGATTGTTTTTCACGCGTGGCGGAATATATCAAATCGCCGGTGGATGGATTTGTATTGGATTTGGGGGTTTCATCCATGCAAATTGATCAAGGGGATCGGGGATTTTCTTTTCGCCTGCCAGGGCCTTTGGATATGCGTATGAGCAGGGCAGGGCAAAGCGCATCCGATGTAGTAAACACCTATGCAGAAAAAGAATTAGCCGATATTTTGTATACCTATGGCGAAGAAAAACAAAGTCGGCGTATTGCTAAAGCTATTGTTGTCAATCGTCCCATTACAACCACCCAAAAATTGGCCGAAGTGATTCATTCGGTGATGCCGCGTCCAAAAGACGGATCAGACAGTGCCATGCGCTCCTTTCAAGCATTGCGCATCTATATCAATGACGAGTTGGGCGAGTTAAAAAATGCCCTGAATGCCAGCTTAAAGATTCTAAAACCTCAAGGGCGATTGGTGGTGGTGTCTTTTCATTCTTTGGAAGATCGGATTGTCAAAGAATTTTTAAAAGAAAATACAGCTGTTCATCGGCATAAAAACAAATATACAGCTGCGGATCAGGTGACGGATAAAGCCTTTATTGCACCGGAAAAAGAAATAGTGATAGCTGATGAAAAAGAATTAAAAAGCAACCCTCGCGCACATTCGGCAAAATTGCGGTGGGCTGTCAGAACCGAGGTCTAATGAAACAAAAATATTTTAATTTGATTTGTATTTTAATAGCTTTACTTTCGGGGGTTTTAACTTTTGTGTTGAAGTACCATGTTTTGGATAAAGAAAAAAATCTCAGGCAAATTTATGCAGAAATTAAACACAACAAACGAGAAATGCATGGTTTGCAGACGGATTGGTCAGCTCTGACAAACCCCAAAAATTTACGTATGCAGGCGGAACAAACACATGTTCAACCTATTCGGGCTCAGCAAATCATTCAAAGTGATCAAATACAGGAAAAACCTGTGCCTGTGCCCGGTAAAAAACCAGATATGGAAGGGGAAGAATAATGTTTTTTAAGCAAAAAAAAGTTCCCTTTTATGAAGCTTGTCAAGAAATTCCGTTAAAAAAATTGGATAAGTGGCGCTATTTGGATATGAGCACGCGTGTACAGTTGAAATCAGCTGCCGGTCGTGTTTTATTTTTAGGCGGGATTTTTAGCCTGTTATTTGGGGTGATTATTTGCCGATTGTTTCAATTAACAATCATGGACTATCACGGGCGGGATTATAAGCGGCCGATGGGCGCGTCCTATACTTTAACACGCTATAATATTTTAGACAGGAACGGTGTTTTATTAGCCAGCAGTGTTCCCACAACGGATCTGTCTGTCAATCCTGTTTTGGTTAAAGGCGACCCCAGAGAAGTGGCGCATAATATTGCCGGGGCTTTAAACGATGTGGATGAACGGGATATTTATTCGGCAATTACCAGCTCAGCCGGATTCAAGTATATCAAACGCAAACTGAGTCCTGCAGAAAGAAAGAATATTAATTGGTTGGGATATCCTTTTTTGTCCGAATTTCCCGGAGAATATCGCACCTATCCGCATCGGAATTTAGTTTCTCATTTATTGGGCGGAGTGGATATTGATAATGTTGGAATTGCCGGCATTGAAAAGGCGTATGACGGACAATTGATGAACCACGATGTTCAATTAAGTTTGGATGTTTCTGTTCAAGAAATGGTTCATAATGCCCTTACTCAAGGTCTGGAAAAGTTTAAAGCCAAATCAGCATTAGCATTGGTTATGGATATTAACAGCGCGGAAGTTTTAGCCTCAGTTTCTTTGCCCGATTATAATCCAAATTTAGCAGCCAAAGGATCCGGCAAAGAACGCTTTAACCAAACAACACTCGGGACATATGAATTTGGATCTATTTTTAAATTATTTAATACAGCGCTAGGATTGGATAGTAAGATTGTTAAAATTGACGATATTTTTGATGCATCTAAACCATTAAAATTAAAAGGGGCAAAAGCGATTGAAGATTATCGTGGACAAAACAGACCTTTAACTGTTACCGAAATTTTAATTCATTCGTCAAATATTGGGTCGGCCTTGATGGGGTTAAAAATAGGATGGGAAAATCAAAAGGAGTTTTTTGGTCGCTTTGGCTTTTATGATAAATTGCCCATCCCCTTACCCGAAAGAGGACAGCCCTTATATATAAAAAAACAAAAGTGGAACGAAGTGGAATCGTCCCGTTTAGCATATGGTTATGGTCTTTCAGTAACCCCCTTGCATTTAGTGGCTGCAGTGGCATCTTTGGTCAATGGGGGTGTTTATCGTGTTCCAACTTTTATTAAAGACGGGAATAAAGATCAAGTGGAAACACGTGTCATTGACGAAAAAATTTCATCAGTGATGCGCCATTTGATGTGGGCTGTGGTGAATTATGAATTGGATAAAAACAGCCCTGTTGCCTTGTATGCCGTAGGGGGTAAAACTGGTTCCAAACAAGCTTTGGCTAATGGGCACTATGTGGAAGGTTCACTCAGAACAAGTTTTGTGGGTGTTTTTCCCATGACAGAACCCAAATATATTGTGTTGGTTTCTTATGATGATCCAAAAAAAGTAAAAGAAACAAAAATGTTTAATACTGCTGGCTGGAATGCCAAAGCGACGGGATTACAAATTATAGGTGACATTGCCCCTTATTTGGGGGTGAAACCGGTGGTCCAATGGGAACAGCCCGGTTATATTTTACGGGCGTTTGAACGTTCCCGCGCAGCCAAGAAAGGAAATTAAATGAGTTTAACGGAAAATGTCAAAGAAGTGCAATCAGGGGATACTTTTTATGCTATTAAAGGGGCGCATGCGGATGGGGCTGATTTTGTGCCTGAGGCTATTCGCATGGGGGCAAAAAAAATTGTGGCCGATCATCCCATTGATTGTTCTGTGCCCGTGGAAATAGCAGCAGATGTGCGCCGTTCTTTTGCCCATGCTTGCGCAAAACAATGGCCGTCCGAAAAAATTAAAAAGGTAGCCGTAACCGGAACAAACGGTAAAACTTCAACCGTTTATTTTGTTCAACAGTTGATGAACTTATCCGGGACTAAAACAGTTTCCTTGGGAACAATAGGTCAGGATGGTTTCGGCGGGCATATTGATGGTCATATGACGACTTTGCCGCCAAAGCAGTTGGCCCTTAAGCTTAATGAATTGGAACAAAAAGGTATTGAAGCCGTTGCCATGGAAGCGTCCAGTCATGGTTTGGACCAAGGACGTTTAGTAGGGCATACATTATGCGGTGCGGCTTTTACTAATTTAACGCGCGACCATTTGGATTATCATAAAACAGTGGAAAATTATTTTGATGCTAAAAAGAAACTGTTTACTGAGATTTTGTCTGCCGATGGTGTGGCTGTTTTAAATGCGGATGTGCCAGAATTTGAAGAATTACAAACTATTTGTGAAGCACGTGGACAACAGGTGATTTCCTATGGAACAAAAGGAAAAACTTTATGTTTAATGCAACAAGTACCGACGGCCACAGGACAACATTTGGTGATCCAATTTGAAAATCAAAACTATCCGTTGGATATTGGTGTTTTCGGTGATTTTCAGGCAATGAATTTGATGGCTGCCATCGGTTTATGTATGTGCTTGGGAAAAACATGGACGGAACTTTATCCCGTAATCGGACAAATCAAAGCACCGCCGGGACGATTGGAATACATGGGCGCGTTAAAGAACGGTGCGGGAATCTTCGTGGATTATGCGCATACGCCGGACGGATTGGAACAGGTTTTAAAATCTTTGCGCCCTCATATCAAAGGTCAATTGGTGTGTTTATTCGGTTGCGGGGGGGATCGTGATGAAGGAAAGCGTCCGCAAATGGGGGCAATTGCCGAAAAATTAGCGGATAAAGTTTTTGTAACGGATGATAATCCGCGTTCGGAAGATCCGGGCCTTATTCGTAAGGAAATTTTGTCGGCTTGTCCGCAAAAAGGGCACGAAGAATTAAGCAGGTCTAAAGCAATTATGCACGCTGTCAATACATTGCAGAGCGGAGATGTTTTGGTATTGGCCGGCAAAGGTCATGAAAGCGGTCAAGAAATTCAAGGGGTGATGTATCCTTTTTCGGATCGTGTTGAATCTGCACTTTACATTAAAGGGGATAATGAAAAAAACTTATGGAACGGTGTAGAATTACAACAAGCCTTAACTGTTCCGGTGTCCAAAAATATTAAAGTTTGGCGGGTTTTGTTTAATTCTCAAGATATACAAACAGGAGATTTATTCGTGGCCTTAACAGGGGGGACGCGCGATGGTCATGAATTCGTTAAAGATGCCGTTGAAAGGGGTGCTTCACTTTGTTTGGTTAATCATGAAATTTGTGATGTGCCCAAAGAAAAACAAGTCATTGTGCCCGACACACGTCGTGCTTTGGAAGCCTTGGCCAGATACAGCCGTATGCGTACACAGGCACAAATTGTCGGAATAACAGGCAGTTCCGGTAAAACCACAACAAAGGAAATGTTAGGTGCTTGTTTATCGGATCAAGGTAAGACTTTTATGACAAAAGCCAATTTGAATAATGATCTGGGTGTCGCCTTGATGTTGGCCAATTTGCCGGCGGATGCTCAGTATGCCGTTATTGAAATGGGGATCAGTCATGTGGGTGAAATGACCGGCCTGTCTGATTTGGTGCGACCATACGTCAGTGTTATTACCAATATTCATCCCGCACATCAAGAGTTTTTCAAAAATCTGACCATAACGGCTCAAGAAAAAGCCCATATCTTTGATTTTCAAGATAAAAACGGTGCGGCGGTTTTAAATGCGGATACAAATTGTACAGATCTGTTGCTCAATTCGGCATATCAGTTAAATATTAAACATATTTTAACTTTCGGACAAAATCAAAAAGCAGATTTGCGTTTGATAAATACATCTGTTCACAATAAAAAAATGCACCTGAAAGCACAATTTCACGGGGAAGATTTAAATATGAATTTAAATTTTCTGGGAGTACATTATGCATCAGATGCTTTGGCTGTTTTGGGATGTGTGGATGCGCTGGGTGCCAGCACAGTTCAAGCTGTCAAAACGCTGGAATCACTTACGCCCGCACAAGGAAGGGGACAAGTTCAACAAATTGATGTGGTTGGTAAAAAAATTACCTTAATTGATGATGCCTATAATGCAAATCCGGCCAGTATGCATGCCGGTTTAGAGGCATTAAAATTTTATACGGGACGCAAAATTGCTGTTTTGGGAGATATGCTGGAATTGGGGGACGATGCGGCTAAAAGACATCTTGACTTATTGGAAGTTTTGACGCACAATGCAGATAAGGTTTTCGTTGTGGGAACTTTGATGAAGGCTGTTTTTGATTTGTTGCCTGATGCCCAAAAAGGCGGATGGACGCAGACGGCGGATGAGATGATATCTGTTTTAATGCCTTATTTACAGGCAGAAGATGTGTTGTATATCAAATCTTCACACGGAACAGGACTTTATAAATTGGTGAATCAACTGAAAGGAATGTAAATGTTTTATTGGTTGTCATTTTTTAAAGGAGATTTTTCGTTATTTAATCTGTTTAAATATCAAACTTTTCGGGCCGGCGGCGCTCTTTTGACGGCATTTGTTTTAACATTATTTTTTATGCCGCACTTAATCGGATGGTTGAAAAGTAAACAGGCTGAACAACCCATTCGAAAATGCGGGCCCCAAACGCATTTATCCAAAGCCGGTACCCCCACAATGGGAGGCTTGATGATTTTGGCAACGGGTACGGTGTCCACGCTGTTGTGGGCAAATTTGATCAGTCCCTATGTTTGGGTTTTATTGTTTGCTTTTTTGGGGACGGGGCTGACGGGCTATTGGGATGATTATACAAAATTGACACGTCATTCCAGCGACG
>CAMZEQ010000019.1 GCA_947305835.1 uncultured Alphaproteobacteria bacterium
AATAAGTTTCACGCTTTTATATTTTAATCCCTCGCTTATTGGCGGGGGATTTTTTATAGCGCGCGCTGCTTTGCGCTTATCGGACTCAAATTACTGAAGAATTAAAAGAAAAACTACAAAAAATACAGTTGTAATCCGTCAGAATTTTTGGTAAAGTAAAGGAAAAAAAGGAGGATTTATGAAAAATCTAGCTATTTTATTATTAACAACGACGATTTCATTTTCATGCTTTGCGTTTAATAAAACGGAGTATGCAAAAGCCGAAGTGAATAAAACCTTTTCTGTACTTTCAACCACACAAACGAAAAAGATGGAGGGTTATTACAAAAACAAAAATTGTGAAAAAGCTATTCAAATTATCAAAGATTCAAATGAAAGTTATTTTTCACTTGGTTTTGTAAATGGTATCTTTGAAGAGGATTTGGAGTGTTTAAAAAAGCAATCAAAAGAAACCATCAAAGAGATACATAGACTGTTGGAACCAGCCCTCTGGATAACACACGGAGATGGTGGTGCAAAAGCAGGTGAAAATACTATAGATACATTTTTGAAAAATCCTAGAAAACTTCATGCTAGTTTCTCAGAGAATATTACAGGTTTATCACTTTTGTCTGGATATTACTACGCAACGGGTGATAAACGTGTTTTTGATGTTATGAAAGCTATTATTCAACAAGCAAAGACTGATTATTGTTTTTCTAAAGCTGATCCTGAAGCTAAACTTGGGGATTGTCCCACTCCAGAGCAGGTAAAATCTGCTGAAAGTGAGTTAAAGAATACACAACAAGATTATGAAGATGAAGGGGCAAGAAAAGCTAATGAGTATTTGAAAAGTTTTTATTTAGAACAAATTGCAAAATCAAAAGAAGAAGGATGTATATATGGTCCATGTCCAGACCAAGAAACTCTTTATTTTGCTGCTGAATTTTTGAAGCGTTATGATACAAACTGGTATAATCAAAATGTAAAAAATTGGATGGCAGAAAAAGAAAAAATTTATTTGGTTCGTGATAAAAAAGAGGCCGAGGAATCTGCCAAGCGTATTGCTGAAAACGAACGTAAGCGTGCTGAACGTAAAAAAGCAGATGATGAATTAAGGAAAATGGGAGTGGATTTAGATGGCGATACAAATAAAATTGGGATTATTATGTACAATCCCAAAACAGGAAAAACACAAAAATTCTAATATCAATAGTCCGATAATTGGTGAATTTTTGCGTTTTTCGGACTTGCCATTATCGGACTCGGCAAAACGCTTGCGATTAAAAGTAAAAGCCCTCGTTTTATCGAGGGCTTTAAAACATGGTGCGCCTGGCGAGATTCGAACTCACGACCTTCGCCTTCGGAGGGCGACACTCTATCCAGCTGAGCTACAGGCGCAAAGCCCCTTTATTATACACATCTTACAGAAAATAATCAAGTTTTTAATCTTTATATGGGGGAAAAGTATAACCTTTGGGTGACAAGGTAAAAATTTCATACCCTGTTTCGGTGATGCCGATCATATGTTCAAATTGGGCAGATAAGCCCTTATCCCTGGTGACCGTTGTCCATCCGTCCTGTAAAGTTAAAGTATCGCCCGAACCGGTATTGACCATGGGTTCAACGGTAAAAACAAGACCGGGGACTAACTTAATACCCTTACCGCGTGTGCCATAATTTAAAATATTAGGGGCTCCATGAAAAACACGCCCGCATCCGTGACCGCAATAATCATGAACAGTAGAAAAACCTTCACTGTTGGCGATTTCTTCCATGGCGGCTCCGATATCCCCGGTTGTTTTGCCCGGGGCCGCGGCTTGAATACCGGCCATCATGGTTTGATAGGTGTTTTCAACCAAGCGCCGTGCTTTAACGGATGGCTTTCCCACGTAAAACATCCGCGATGTATCGCCATACCAACCATCCACAATGACCGTTACGTCGATATTAATAATATCGCCGGATTTTAAAATTTTATCACCCGATGGAATCCCGTGACAGATGACATGGTTGGGGGAAATGCAAGTACATTTAGGATACCCGTGATAACCGCGGCAGGCACTGCGCGCGCCTTTTGAAACAATAAATTGATCCATCAGATCATCTAAATATTCAGTGGTTACACCGGGTTCGACAAAAGGAGTAATATAATCCAAAACTTCGGCAGCCAAGCGTCCGGCGCGCCTTAGGGATGGAAAATCTTTTAAAGAATAAATTGTCAAATCTTGCATTCTTCCATTATACGCAAAAATTCCCCAAAAATCAATTTTTATTTAGGTGTGCGATCCGTTTTTTGGTTCGGATGTGATGATTTGACCGGTATCATTATCTATAATCAGCCAATTGTTTTGGTTGTTCGGATCGGTTGTCATATGTGGTTGAAAATTTTGGCACATACGCGCAAAAGCGGATTTCATGCCATTGTTGCAAAGAACAAAATTGGGGATGTACAGTGTGTGCGGATCGATTTTTTTCTTTTTCATGACTACACCTTTTAAACGAACAAAAATAAATATAACAACTTAAAATAGAAAAACAAGTTGAAAAATTAAAAAAAAATACCCATGTAAAAAATGTTCACTAGTCAAAGGAGGAAATATGAACTGGATAACAAAAACTTGTTTGTTGCTGATGGTTGTCGGCGGATTGAATTGGGGGATGGTCGGATTGTTTGATTTCGATCTGGTGGCTTTTTTATTCGGACCGATGACAATTCTGTCTCGTATCGTGTATATCGTGGTTGGATTGGCAACTGTTTGGGCGGTTGTTGATTATTTTTATTCGCCCAAAATAATGGTAGAAGAATAAAGTTTTAATACCCGCCCAGAAGGGCGGGTTTTTTCTTGACTTTAAAATAAAAAAAGGCTATAATCACCCCTATTCAAAACAGGAGTTAAAAATGGCCTTAAATCAACAAACAATTCAAAATTTATCGTGGCTCGCGCGATTGAAGTTGCCCGCCGAACGCGAAGGGAAAATTTTATCAGATCTTCAAAGTATTTTAGATTGGGTGGAACAATTAAAGGAAGTCAATATTGATGGCGTGGAACCATTGGTATCTGTGACGGATGGAGTTGCGCCCATGCGTGAAGATAAGGTGGCAGAGGGGGATCAACAAAAGGATTTGATGGCCAATGCCCCTGAATCGGTGCAAGGTTTTTATGTGGTGCCAAAGGTGGTGGAATAATGACAAATTTAACAGATCTTACAATTACTGAAGCGGCCGAGAAATTGGCAAATAAAGAAATTTCCTCTGTGGAACTGACAAAGGCGCATTTAGATGAAATGGCAAATGCACATGTTTTAAATGCCTTTATTACCGAAACACCTGAACGTGCTTTAGAAGATGCCCAAAAATCGGATGAACGTCGCACAAAAGGAGAGGTTTTGGGGGCGCTGGATGGGATTCCGATTGCAAATAAGGATTTATACTGTACCAAAGGGATTCGCACAACTGCGGCCAGCAAAATTTTATCCAAGTTTGTCCCTCCTTATGAATCCACTGTGTCACAAAAATTGATTGATGCGGGAACAGTGATGCTCGGTAAAGTGAATACCGATCAGTTTGCGATGGGCGGTTCCACCATGACCAGTTTCTTTGGCACAACCAAAAATCCATGGAATTTGGATTTGGTGCCGGGGGGATCTTCGGGTGGTTCGGCGGCCGCGGTGGCGGCAGGCCTTTGTATGGCGGCCACAGGCTCTGATACAGGTGGTTCAATTCGTCAGCCGGCCAGTTTTTGTGGAATTACAGGGATTAAACCGACCTATGGGCGTTGCTCGCGCTATGGGATTGTGGCATTTGCCAGTTCTTTGGATCAGGCAGGCCCGATGGCGCGTTCTGTCAAAGATTGCGCCTTGATGCTGAATGCAATGGCGGGCTATGATGAAAAAGATTCCACAGTGGCCAATGTGCCAGTGCCTGATTTTACCAAGGCATTAACGGGCGATATTCGTGGCAATAAAATCGGAATTCCAAAAGAATATCGTTTGGATGGATTGAATCCGGACGTTCAAGCGACTTGGGACAAAGGAATTCAATTTTTAAAAGACGCGGGGGCAGAAATTGTGGATGTCAGTTTGCCCCACACAAAATATGCACTGCCTGTGTATTACATTGTGGCATGTGCCGAGGCCAGCTCCAACCTATCGCGCTATGATGGCGTGCGCTATACCACACGTGTGGAGGGCAATTCCTTGGATGAGCTTTATGAAAATTCCCGCACAGATGGTTTTGGGGATGAGGTGGTGCGCCGTATTTTGCTGGGTACTTTCGTTTTATCCGCAGGTTTTTATGATGCCTATTACACCCGTGCTCAACGCGTACGTCGTTTGATTTATAATGACTTCATGGAAGCCTTTAAAACGGTGGATGCTTTGTTGGTTCCAGCGGCGCCAACCCCAGCTTTAAGTGAAGCAGAAATGAAAAACATGAAACCGATTGATGTCTATGCAGGTGACGTATTCACAACACCGGCCAGTTTGGCGGGTGTGCCAGGGTTATCTTTGCCTGTTGGATTGTCCAGCAACGGATTGCCCATCGGCTTACAAGTGATTGGCAAGCACTTTGATGAAAATACGGTTTTCCAAGTGGCAGATGTGCTCGAAAAAGCTGCCAATTTTGATCAAAAACCCCATCATGTGAAAGGATAAAAGATGTACACGATTCAAGGAAAAAATAATGATTGGGAATTAGTGATCGGGTTGGAAGTCCACTGTGAAATCTTATCCAATGCCAAGGTGTTTTCAGGCGCCAGTGCTGTGTTTGGCGGCGAACAAAATACACATGTGTCTTTTATTGACGCGGGGTTTCCGGGGATGCTTCCGAAAGTCAATGAAAAATGTATTGAACAATGTGTCAAAACTGGTTTAGGACTTAATGCAAAAATCAATAAATATTCACGTTTTGACCGTAAAAACTATTTTTATGCGGATTTGCCGCAGGGCTATCAGATTTCTCAGCTTTATCATCCCATCGTGGGCGAAGGCTTTATTGAAGTCACAACTTCTGAAGGGACTCGTAAAATTGGTGTGGAAAGATTGCATTTGGAACAAGATGCCGGTAAATCCATTCATGATATGAGCCCCACAAAAACCTTTATTGACTTGAACCGTGCGGGTGTAGGTTTGATGGAAATTGTGTCCAAGCCCGATATGCGTTCCCCCGAAGAAGCTGGCGAGTATTTGCGTCAACTGCGCGCAATTGTGCGCGCTCTTGGCACTTGCGACGGGAATATGGATGAAGGCTCTATGCGCTGTGACGTGAATGTGTCGGTGCGGCCTGTGGGCGAAACTGGATTCCGCACCCGGACAGAAACCAAGAACGTGAACTCGGTGCGCTTTGTGATGCATGCCATTGAAATAGAGGCCAAACGTCAGGTGGAAATTTATGACAATGGTGGGCCGGTAAAACAGGACACACGCCTTTACGATTCTGAAAATGGGGAAACACGTTCTATGCGCGGGAAAGAAAATGCCAACGACTACCGTTATTTCCCTGACCCCGACTTGTTGCCCGTCGTTTTGACGGATGAATATATTGACAATATTCGCAAGAATTTGCCGGAACTCCCCGAAGCCAAAAAGGCGCGTTATGTGGCTGAATTGGGGCTCACCCCTTATGATGCCAGCGTTTTAACCGCGGATAAGGAAACGTCCGCTTACTTTGAAACAGCGGCCAAAGGGCAAGACGCCAAGAAAGTGGCGAACTGGGTCATGGGTGATTTATTTGCTTATTTGAATAAAGAATGTTTGCCGATTACGAAGAGTCCGGTGAGTGCTGAAAATTTGGGCGCTTTGGTGGGCTTGATTGCTAATAATACGATTTCCGGAAAAATTGCCAAAGATGTCTTCCAATTCATGATTGAAACGGGAAAAGATCCCGCGACCATCGTGGAAGAAAAGGGGCTGAAACAAAATACCGATACAGGTGCGATTGAAAAAATTGTAGATGAAGTGTTGGCGGCCAATCCCGCTCAGGTGGCCGAAATCAAAGCCGGTAAGGATAAGCTGAAAGGTTGGTTGGTGGGACAAATTATGAAGGCATCTCAAGGCAAAGCCAATCCGGCAATGGCTAACCAAATCTTGAACAAAAAATTGGGGGGATAAAAGATGGCCCAAAAGCCAAAAAGTTTACAAGATATTTTTCGTGAACGACGCATGAAAGATATGAAGCGTGATTATTATTTTGATCGTTTAAAACGTTTTTGGACTGCGGCAAAGCGCTTGCTTTTAGTTGCTATGATCGGGTATGGCGCGCGTTGGAATAGTAAAAATCCCGAAACGCTTAAATCTTTTTTCATGTCACATACGGCACCTGTTCAGGATGTTTCCGGAAATTTCAAAGAGGGAATGAATATGATCAAAGATACTTTGAAAACGACCAAAGAATCCCAAGCGTATCATGAAAAAAGGCATAAGCAAATTAAAGAATACCGTGATATGGGCATAGATCCGGTTGTCAAATACGCTGAGGCTGGCACCAAAGAGTATCATGAAGAGTTGGAATTTTATCGCAAGGCCGGTGTTTTTCAAAAGCGACATTAAGTGCCGTTGTTTTGCATCAATAAAAGACAAAAGATCAAAGCAATACTTTAGTTAACGGGTAAAGAAATTTTCTTGTTTTTTGGGATGAAAAGATGTATAATACTGCCGCATCAAAAGGATGATCAATGGCAGACTTTATCAAAATTCGCGGCGCACGTCAGCATAATTTAAAAAACATTGACGTGGATATTCCCAAAAATAAATTGGTTGTGATTACCGGTGTGTCGGGCAGCGGTAAGTCATCACTGGCTTTTGATACCATTTATGCAGAAGGACAACGTCGTTACGTGGAAAGTTTATCCACTTATGCACGTCAATTTTTGGACTTACAGAATAAACCGGATGTGGATTTGATTGAAGGACTTTCTCCCGCTATTTCTATTGAACAAAAAACAACAGGACATAACCCGCGTTCCACAGTGGCAACCACAACTGAAATTTATGACTATATGCGTCTGCTTTGGGCACGGGTGGGAACGCCGTATTCGCCGGCAACGGGATTACCGATTGAAGCTTTGACAATTTCCCAAATGACGGATATTGTGTGTGCTTATCCTGAAGGGCATAAATTAATGTTATTGGCCCCTGTGGTACGTGCGCGCAAAGGCGAATATAAAAAAGAACTTGCCAATTGGCAAAAACAAGGTTATGTGCGTGTTCAGGTGGATGGTGAAATTTATGCCATAGAAGAGGTTCCCGCTTTGGATAAAAACAAAACGCACGACATTGCGGTGGTGGTGGATCGTTTGATTGTGAAACAAGACATGAAAACGCGCGTGACATCCAGCATCGAAAAAGCAACCGCTTTGGCGGATGGTCTTTTAAAGATTGCGGATATGACGGATGACAAAGAACGCTTGTTGTCGGCTAAATTTTCTTGTCCCGTATCCGGATTTACCATTTCAGATTTAGAACCCAGATTGTTTTCATTTAATAATCCCGAAGGGGCTTGTCCTGTTTGCGGGGGATTGGGAATGAAATTGTCTGTGGATCCGGCATTGGTAATTCCGCGGCCGGAACTGTCCGTTAATCAAGGGGCTATTGCGCCATGGACACTCAAAAACGGGGATATCGGGCGTTGGTATGGGTATGCTTTACAGCCGTTGGTGCGTGGTTTGAATTTAAATTTAGATACGCCATGGGTGCTGTTATCCGATGAAGTGAAACAGGCTGTTTTATATGGTTTTCGCAAAAAAGGATCTCATTTTGAAGGGATTATTCCCAATATGGAACGGCGTTATTTGCAAACAGAATCGGATGATGCCAGGGCTGAAATTGCCCGCTTTATGATGAATACCCCCTGTGATCAATGTCATGGGGACAGATTAAAACCTGAGGCGCTTTGTGTTAAAATTGGAAATAAAAATATATCAGAGATTACACATTTGGCGATTTCGGATGCGTTGGTGTGGTTTCAAAAAGCGCCCCATCATTTGAACGCTGAAAAAAAAGTAATTGCCGAACGTATTTTAAAAGAAATTGTGGAACGCTTAACCTTTTTAAATAATGTCGGGTTGGGGTATTTGCCTTTGGATCGGATAGCGGGTACTTTATCGGGCGGGGAAGCCCAGCGTATTCGTTTGGCCAGTCAAATCGGCACAGGGCTGACAGGTGTCCTATATGTATTGGATGAACCGTCCATCGGTTTACATCAGCGTGACAACGATAAATTGTTGTCTACACTTTATCGCTTGCGCGATTTGGGCAATACGGTGATTGTGGTGGAACATGATGAAGACACCATGCGGGCCGCCGATTATTTGTTGGATATCGGACCCGAGGCGGGGCGTCATGGGGGACATTTGGTGGCAAAAGGGACACCAACAGAAGTCCAAAACAACCCTATTTCTGTGACAGGTCAGTATTTATCCGGTATGCGTAAAATTTTGGTTCCGAAAAAACGTCGTTCGGGTAATGGTCTCTTTTTAAGTGTGGAAGGGGCGACATTGCATAACCTTAAAAAAGTTAATGTGGATATTCCTTTGGGGACTTTGACCTGTGTGACAGGGGTATCTGGCGGTGGTAAATCTTCATTAGTCATAGAAACACTTTATAGAAATTTACATAATTTATTGATGAAAACGCGCGAAATTGCGGGACCATGTAAAGCGATTCACGGTGCACAGCATATTGATAAAATTATTGATATTGACCAAAGTCCGATCGGGCGCACACCGCGGTCCAATCCGGCCACCTATACGGGGATGTTTGGCCCCATTCGCGAATGGTTTGCGGGATTGCCGGAATCTCGTGCGAGAGGTTACAAAGCCGGCCGCTTTTCCTTTAATGTGGCAGGGGGGCGTTGTGAAGCTTGTGAGGGTGATGGTGTCAAACAAATTTCCATGAACTTTTTGCCGGACGTATATGTTAAATGTGATGTGTGTGGGGGAACACGCTATAACCGTGAAACTTTGGAAATTAAATACAAAGGCAAATCCATTGCGGATGTGTTGGAAATGACGGTTGATGAAGCGGCGGAATTTTTTGATGCGA
>CAMZEQ010000020.1 GCA_947305835.1 uncultured Alphaproteobacteria bacterium
GGCAGCTGACGTATCATCCACGTTGCACACGTACAAAACCGGTTTTGCGGTCAACAGGGCCAATTGATTAAATAATTTTAAAGCTTCGGGATCTTCCGGTTTCGCCAAACGTGCCGGTTTGCCTTCTTTTAACAAACAAAGTGCCGGTTCCATTACGGCCACCCATGCTTTGGCTTCTTTATCGCCGGATTTTGCTTTTTTGACCACCCCATCCAAGCGTTTTTCCAAACTTTCCAGATCGGCCAGCATTAATTCTGTTTCCACTGTTTCGGCATCGCGAATCGGATCAATGGAACCTTCAACGTGTACAATATCCGAATTTTCGAAACAACGTAAGACGTGAATAATGGCATCCACTTCACGAATGTTGCCCAAAAATTGGTTTCCCAGTCCTTCACCTTTACTGGCTCCTTTAACCAATCCTGCAATATCCACGAATTCCAATTGTGTCGGCACGATTTTGGCGGCCTTATCAATTTCGGCCAAGACATTCAAACGTTCATCAGGTACGGCAACACGACCGATATTTGGTTCAATCGTGCAAAAAGGATAATTCGCCGCCTGAGCGTTAACAGTTGCCGTTAGGGCATTGAATAAAGTACTTTTTCCGACATTTGGTAATCCCACAATTCCGCAATTAAATCCCATTTTAAATCCTTTGTTAGATACATTATCCACTATTTTGTTTTGTTTTTCAAGATTTTTTTCTTGTTATTTTGAAAAAATCATGCTAAAGGTTTTATATAAAGGGGGCTTCATGCACTTAAATCGTTTTTTGTTCATTTGTTGTTTGGGATACAGTTTGCTTGCTCTTGCGCAATTGTCCCAAACCGAGGAAAATTGTCGTCGCGATCTTTTGGGCGCAGAAAAACAACGTAATTCCCAAATTTACACCCGATGCGGCTTCGATAATCTTGATATGGCATTAATTCAATGGAAAGGTTGGGTGGAACGGAATCATGCCTATCAGGCGATGTATGAACTGTGCGTTCGTTATCCGGATACAGCAGATGGTGAAAGATTATGTCAATTGGCAGCAATTGGTGGGAACGGGCCGGCTTTGCTGATACAAGGGGATAAATTGTACGATCAAAAAAAGTATCAGGAAGCTTTTCAAAGTTACACTTCGGCATTAAAAAGTTCCGTACTGACCGCGGATGAAAAAGGTCGTATTGCCGAAAAGATTGCGGTTATTTATTTAGATCCTCAAAGCTCTTACTATAATCCGGCAAAAGGCTTACCGTTGATTGAAAAAGCAACAGCTCAAAGGGGGGCTTTGGCCAATAATATCATGGGGGTTTATTCGATGTTCGGATTGGAAAAACAACCGGCTGATATGAAAAAAGCTTTTGAGTATTTTTGGCGCTCTGTTTTATTGGGATGTTCGAATGCTGAAGAAAATTTGGGGCTTTTTTATTTAGTCCATCAACAAAAAATTACTTTGGCCGACGCTCGTCAATTGATGAAAGATAAAATTTTCAGCTGTCGTTCCGGGGTATCATATATTCAGTCAGAACAAAATTTGATTCAACGCGATTGTAATTGTGCGCAGGTTCAGAGAAGGGAACAGTTGGCTCGACAATATTCGTACCGCTTGCTTTCGATAATGCCGACGGGGGCTGTTTTACAAGATGGTTCGGGTCAGCGCTTTTCTGTGATGCAAGATACGGTTTTGCCCGATGGTTCCAAAGTTTCTGAAATTCGCAAAACCGCAGTTATTTTGTTAAAGGGAAAACAAAGGCAAGTTTTGGTTTTGGAAGCTGACGAAGCGTGTATCCAGTATTGTAAGGTTAAAAAAGAAGTTAAGGAGAGGGATGAACATGCTTTGCCGAATGTGGAACCGTATCATTTGACTTTTACACCTTCGGAATGTGCGGATTTGCTGTATTATGCCGAACGATTGGTGGATACAAAATTACCGTTTACAGGCAAAAAAGAATGCGGATTTTCGGGGGAATTGGATGAGGCAACAAAATTATTGATGATACAGTAAAAAAATCCGCTTGAAAACTTGACTTTTGAACGAAAAAAGCCTATGTCTATAACATAACATGATATAGACAAAAGGAAAAATATGATTTTAAAATTATTTCGATCTGCTAATGAACGCTATTTAAGGAAGTTTAAAAAAACAGTTCAACAAATCAATGCATTGGAATCCGATTTTGAAAAGCTGACGGATGCACAGTTGACAGCCAAAACAACCGAGTATCGTGAAAGATTAAAAAATGGAGAAACTCTGGAATCTTTATTGCCGGAAGCGTTCGCAACTGTGCGTGAAGCGTCCAAACGAACCTTGGGATTGCGTCCTTTTGATGTGCAATTATTAGGTGGTATGGTGTTGTTTGATAATAAAATTGCCGAAATGCGTACAGGTGAAGGAAAAACTTTGGTTGCAACGCTGCCTGTGTATTTAAATGCATTGACCGGTCAAGGTGTGCATGTTGTGACGGTCAATGATTACTTGGCAAAACGTGATAGTGAATGGATGGGTAAAATTTACCGCTTTTTAGGATTAAAAGTAGGTTGCATTGTGGCACAAATGTCGCCGGAAGAAAGACGAGAAGCATATAATGCAGATGTAACCTATGCGACCAACAATGAATTGGGTTTTGATTATTTACGTGATAATATGGCCTTTTCCAAAGAGATGATGGTACAACGCCCCTTTCATTACGCCATTGTTGATGAAGTGGATTCTATTTTAATTGATGAAGCGCGTACCCCGTTGATTATTTCGGGGCGTGCCGAAGATTCATCAGATTTGTACCGTAAAGTTACGGCGATTATGAGTCACATTCGGCCGGAACATTATGAAAAAGACGAAAAGTTTAAGGTGATTACTTTGACGGATTTGGGGGTTGAATTTGTGGAAAATGCCCTGCGTGAATCTGAATTGTTGGTGGGTGGTTTGTATGATTCGGCCAATATTTCGTTGGTGCACTATGTTGAACAATGTTTGCGTGCGCAGATTATGTTCCAAAAAGATGTGGATTATATTGTCAAAAATGATCAGGTTATGATTATCGATGAATTCACCGGACGTATTATGGACGGTCGTCGTTATTCTGATGGTTTACATCAAGCTTTGGAGGCTAAAGAAGGTGTCAGTATTCAACCCGAAAATCAAACATTAGCGTCTATTACTTTCCAAAATTATTTCCGCCTTTATCCCAAGTTGGCCGGTATGACGGGAACGGCCATGACAGAGGCGGCTGAATTTGATGATATTTATAAGTTGGAAGTCATTGAAATTCCGGGTAATAAACCTTTGGCACGCAAGGATGAACAGGATATTATCTATCGTACAGCTGAAGAAAAATATGAAGCTATCATTCAAGAAATTGAAGCGGCTCATAAACGTAATCAACCGATCTTGGTGGGAACGATCAGTATTGAAAAATCTGAAATTTTGGCAGACTTGTTGAAAAAGAAAACTGATTTGCAATTTAATGTATTAAATGCACGCCATCATGAACAAGAAGCCAAAATTATAGCACAGGCCGGTGTACCCGGTGCCATTACTATTGCGACGAATATGGCCGGTCGCGGAACGGATATTCAACTGGGCGGTAATTTTGAAATGCGTTTGGCTGAGGAAAAGGAAAAAAATCCCGAAGCCGATGAAGATATTTTACGCACAAAAATTCAATCTGAGATTGCTAAAAATAAGGAAATTGCTTTGGCGGCCGGTGGGCTATATGTTTTGGGCTCTGAACGTCACGAAAGTCGTCGGATTGACAATCAGTTACGTGGGCGATCCGGTCGTCAGGGAGATCCCGGCATGTCGCGCTTTTATGTTTCATTGCAAGATGATTTAATGCGTATTTTCGGATCAGAACGCATCGGAGCTATTTTGAAAAAAATGGGTTTGAAACAAGGTCAGGAAATTCACAGTCCTTGGATCAGTAAAGCTATTGCGCATGCCCAAAAAAAGGTTGAAGAACATCATTTTACCATGCGTAAAAACGTGTTAAAGTATGACGATGTGATGAACGATCAACGTAAAATTATTTATGAACAACGTCGTGAGTTATTGGAAAGTTCCAATGTGCATGATGTTCTGTGTGATATGCGTCGGGATTGTTTGGAAAATTTGATTTATGCTTTGGCGCCCGAAAAAAGCGTACCGGAAGATTGGGATGCTGAAAATTTACGCAGTGAGGTTTTAGGTTTAACAAATTTGGATTTGCCATTCGGTTCTTGGAAAGCTGAGGCGGGAATTCAGTCGTCTGATTTAGTGGATCGTACAATGAAGGCGGCTGAAGAAGCATGGCAAAAGAAACTGGAAATTTTGCCGGAATCTTCACGAAATGATTTGGAAAAAACTTTGTTGATTCAATCCGTCGATATGGCATGGAAAGAACATTTAAAGAGCTTGGATTTTATGAAAGCCTCAATCGGTTTGCGTGCCTATGCCCAAAAAAATCCGCTTTATGAATACAAGAAAGAAGCTTTTATCTTGTTTGAAATTATGTTGGCTAAATTACGGGAAAATGTTACAAAGGTGTTGGGATTTTCCGAATTTAGGATTCAACCCAAGGAAATGCCTGCGGAACTTCATGAAGAATTACCGCAAACGGAAGAGGTGGCGGAATCAAAAAGCGCTGAGCCGTTATCGAATGATATCCCGCGTAATGCACCTTGCCCTTGCGGTTCTGGCAAAAAATACAAACATTGTTGCGGAAAGCTCAATTAAAAAAATCCCGATTTTAAATCGGGATTTTATTAAATGCTTTTATCCTTTCGGCCGAAAAAGCGTAAATTAAAACGTTTCGTATTTTTATGTTTTGCAACCGTTGCGTCAAAATCACCCAGCTTATCCACATCTTCTTTTCTTAAGCCGCATTGGCAAAGATTTTTGTTCGGTTCGTTTTGGTATTGTGACGATACACCTAGTTCTTCGGAATTCATTTTCTTACCTTTCTTAAAAGAGGATTAGATTATACACTTTTTGAAGAACTTTGTCAATTTTAATTATCGTTTTGACTGGCAAAGTCCCAATTAATCAGGTTGGTTACAACACGTGTCAGATATTCTTTTCGATCATTTTGATAATCCAAATAGTAAGCATGTTCCCATACATCAATGCATAATAATGGTTTTAAACCGTATTGTGTTATGGGGGTTTGAGCGTTCGATGTTGAAAAAATTGTTAAATTATTGTTTTCGCGTGCTAACCATACCCATCCGCTGCCAAATTGATTCATACCTGTTTCAATTAATTTTTTTAAACAGTTATCCATGGATCCGAAATCTTTGTCAATGCTTGTTTTTAATTGTGCGGACGGATGGTGTTTTTGCGCTTCCGGACTTAAGGAATTCCAATAAAATTGATGGTTCCAAACTTGGGCAGCGCTATTGAATAACTTCGTTAAAACGGTATCGCAAGAAGCCGTTAAAATTAAATTGTTCAGATCCAAATTTTCCATGGGTGTTTTGTTGATTAAATCATCTGTTGTTTTGACATAGCCGGCCTGATGTTTGCCGTAATGAAGTTGAATTGTCTTTTCTGAAATATACGGTTCTAAGGCCTTGAAATCATAAGGTAAGGGATGCAGTTGAATCATTTTTTCCTCCTTTTTCAGAATAAATAGATAGAATATGGACCATTATCAAGTCCTGACTTTGGTTTACAAAACAATCGGTACATTCCATCCACGGAAAAAGTTGTTTTATGCCGTTCAAAAGTTACGGATGTATAAAATACATTAAATACGGAATGTAGGTTCGTTTCACATCAGCAAGTGTTTAAAATTTCTGCTTGCTTTTTTAAAAAAATTCCCCTATACTTTGCCCAAAAGGAGGTCGAATGGCTATTTTTAAGTTACCGGAAACTGAGTCGCCGACGGGTATTTTGGCTGATAATAATGCAACTGAGGCCGAAGCTGCTGCAGACTTGACACGTGCTTTTCCGATGATGGTATGCGGTGATGTCCAAGAAATGCGCTTGGCATTGAATGAAGCCAAGGGCCTTTATGAACCGCAACGTACGCAATTTATTCAATCTCGATTATTGCCTGTTATGTTGCGTTTAAAAAATCAAGGGGCCGTTTTCGGCTATCCTTTGGTAACGGACGTTGCGACGCATTTGTATAATTTTATTGATCAGCATAAGGCATATGGTCAACCTGAGTTGAATGTCATCAATAATGATCTTTTATTATTACAAAACATTTTGTGGAAACGTATCAGTGGTGACGGGGGAAAGGTTGGTCAGGAGATTTTGTCGCAGTTGATTTAAGGAATCTTTGATGACTTTGGGCCATTTATTGGTTGTTGATGATGATAAACGTTTGCTGCACTTGTTAAAGCAATATCTGACAAAGGCGGGTTTTTTGGTCAGTGTGGCTGAAAATCCGAATGAAGCAGAAGAGCTTTTCAAATTGTTAAAGTTTGATGCCATGGTTATGGATGTGATGATGCCCGGCCAAAACGGGGTAGAATATACCCAAATTTTGCGTCATAGAGGATATCAGATACCGATTTTGATGCTGACCGCGATGGGCGATGTGGACAGCCGTATTACGGGACTGGAAGCCGGGGCGGATGATTATTTGTCTAAACCTTTTGATCCGAAAGAATTGCTTCTTAGGATTAAGAATTTGCTCAAGCATTGTGAAAGTATGAAAAAGACACAACAATTTGGTTCTTATACTTATACACAATCGACCGGCGTTTTAACAAAGGATGGTGCGCCGATCAGTTTGACGGGGGCAGAACAACAACTTTTAAATATCTTTATATCCAATTTGAATGCTGTTATGACGCGTGAAGCGTTGGCCCAAAAAATGAATACGGATTCCATTCGAACGATAGATGTACAAATTGCTCGGCTCAGGCGTAAGATTGAAGATGATCCGAAACATCCGGTTTGGATTCAATCGGTACGTGGTCGAGGTTATAAATTAGTGAGGTTATGAAATGAAGTTTTTAAAGCATTTTTTCCCGAAGCATTTATTGGCACGTTTTGTGTTAATTATTTTGGTTCCGTTGATCACGTTACAGGCGCTGGTTGGTCTTTATTTTTATAACAAGCACTGGGATACGATCAGTCGTCGTTTGGCTGATGATGTTTTGGGTGAAATTATGTTGGTTTCTGCCTGGGTGGAAGCACAAAATGATCCGACGCAAAGTTTTCCTTTATGGGAAAAAAATTTGGGTTTAACACTTTCTTGGCAGCCGGACGGTCAGTTGCCTTTAAAAAATAATAAGCACGTGACATCGGCGACCTTGCGCGATAAAATCAAAGATTTGCCTTATCCTCATGCGACATTGACAAATGATGAAGGTCAGCAAGAAGTTTATATCCGATTGCCGCATGGTATTTTGACGGTGATGGTTCCCCGTAAAAGGTTCTTTTCGACGACAGTTCCTTCATTTTTGTGGTGGATGCTCGGATCGGCAGTTTGGTTGTTCGTGGTGGCCTTTATTTTTATGAAAAATCAAGTTCGTGCCATTATTCGTTTGGCCAATGCGGCAAAGCTTTTTGGTATGGGGCAGGAGGTGCGTTTTAAGCCCGAAGGCGCCTATGAAGTGCGTCAAGCCGGCCAATCCTTTATTGAAATGAAAGAGCGTATCAGTCGTTTTATGGCTGATCGGACGACGATGTTGGCGGGTGTTTCGCATGATTTGCGCACACCTTTGACGCGGATGAAGTTGGAATTATCCATGATGGACCCTGATGAAACGACCGAGATGTTGAATCAAGACATTTCGGAAATGGAAACGATGCTGACGGGTTATTTGGAATTTGCCCGGGGTGCAGGCCAAGAAAAAATGGAAATAATAGATTTGGATTTATTTTTGGAAACGATTGTTGATAAGTATAAGCGTGTGGGTTTTCCTGTTAATTTGCACGTTGAACAATCTGCGCGGATAATGGCCAGACCGCATGAATTGATGCGTGCGATATCGAATTTAATTTCGAATGCCCAACACTATGCGACACAAACGAATGTGACGATGGGCGTTCGTTCGGATGTTGTTCAAGTTGTCATAGATGATAACGGCCCCGGGATTCCGGCCAAAAAGCGCGCCGAAGTATTTAAGCCTTTTTATCGTGTGGATCCGTCGCGCAATAAAAATACAGGCGGCGTCGGATTGGGCATGACGATAGCACGCGATACGGTATTGGCGCACGGGGGTGATATTAAGTTGGAAACCAGCCCGATGAAAGGCTTAAGGGTTTTGATTACCTTACCCGTCAAAAAATGAAGTGAATTTGGATATTTAAACACCGCTCTGGGATGGGGCGGTGTTTTTTTGTGTGAATGTTGGGTTAGGCGCGGATGCAAGCAATGCCGGACATTTTCCGCGGATAGTCCGTATTATCGCACTTGGCACATTCTTCGGCGTTGGATGTGGGGGTGCCTGTGTTTGAACAAGAACGGCAGCTATCCTCACTTTGGAACTGACCCGCAGCACAAGTTTGTTTCAAATAACAAGAATTGCCCATGAATACCCGCGGATAGTTTGTATTATCGCATTTGGCACATTCTTCAGCGGTGGATGGAAAGCCGAATATGGCTGAACAAGAAACGCAGGTACCATAAGAGTTATGGAACTTACCCGTCCCGCAATCGGCCAAACCGCAATAATTATATCCATATGAATCAGTAAATATCTTACGTGGTGTACCGGTATTATCGCACGCAGCGCATTCACTTTCAGAAGTCTCATAACAACCATCCGGCTGTTCCCCAAAATTTTCTGAACAAGAGACGCATCCACATGGCCCATGGAACTGGCCGGCGGGGCAAGCGCTGGCGGTTGCAACGCAGGCGCCGTTTTGTACGGTATAGCCGCTGACACAAGTAAGGGGGCCGCTTGCATTACAGGTGGCCACATGATCGCCCGAACAACGCCGACAATTTCCGCTTGAATCCAAATACCGCGGATAGTTCGTATTATCGCACTTGGCACATAATTCGGCGGTGGATTCCGGGTTTTCCGTAGTT
>CAMZEQ010000021.1 GCA_947305835.1 uncultured Alphaproteobacteria bacterium
ATCAATCCTTACCGAACGAGCAGCAGGCCCTTCCCCGATCACGATATCCAATTGAAAATCTTCCATCGCGGAATAAAGAACTTCTTCCACAGCCGGATTTAAACGATGAATTTCATCAATAAACAAAACATCCCGCGGTTCCAAATTCGTTAAAATAGCCGCTAAATCCCCAGATTTAGAAATCATCGGACCGGAGGTCGGTCGAAAATTAACACCTAATTCTTTGGCCACAATCTGTGCCAACGTTGTTTTACCGAGCCCCGGCGGACCAAACAAAAGCACATGATCCATTGCCTCTTTTCTGTCACGCGCCGCATTTACAAATACACGCAGGTTTTGACAAAGTTGTCTTTGCCCCACAAAATCATCCAAATTTTGCGGGCGTAAAGTTTTAAAAGCCTCTTCATCCCCCGATTGTTTTTGTGGTGCTATGACTCTGTTTTCAACCATTAATATCCCCTTATAATGAACCGATTGCCTTAGATGTCGGCTCACCCACAGGTAAACCGGCATTATACCGCTGACTTACGATAAAACGCGTATCATAACCGGGGACAGGCGATAACCCGCCGACAGTTCCCAAAATCATTTCACCGGTATAGGGTTCTTCATCCGTTAAATCATATAAAACATATTTACCGGATTGATTTTTTTCAAAATAATATTTTTGGCGTTGTACATAAATTTGTTTACCTTTAACACCATCTTCCACGTAAAAATAAGAATCTTCACCTTTGCGTGAATGTACCTGAATTTTTCCGGTAAACAAGGTATCATCTTGTTGATTTTCGACTTTTAAACGCATTTCATCTAAGGCTGCTTTTCTGGCGGCCATACATTTTTGTTTGGCCTCCTTTTGATACACATCCATACAATCCCATTTATATATTGCCTCGCCTTTTTTATACCGATAAAGGCCATGTTCATCCACATAAAGCTCATTTTTCTTTTTATTTTTTTCATCCATCAACACGACACGAGCCATTGTCGGCACCGCATACAAAAAGCATAAAGCAACCAAAATAATTTTTTTCATAAACTCCCCTTTCCTATTTCTTTAAGCGATAAACGAATCAATTCGGATGTATTCACCTCAGGATTTTGGCGTAAAACATTTGCAACAACCATACCTGCTTCTATCCGCGCATACCCCAAATTAGACAAAGCCGAAATAGCCTCTTCCATTGCCGTATTCTGAACCGGAATTTCCGAGTTAATCGGTGAAACATGCATCGTTTCATTGGCCCCCAAAACACCAATTTTCCCCTTCAATTCACTGACAATGCGTGTGCCCAATTTGGGCCCCACACCATTCGCCCGTGAAAATGCCTTACCGTCTGATGTCATTACTGCCATTTGGATTTCATTGGGTGACAAGGCCGATAAAATAGCCAAAGCAACCTTGGCCCCGACCCCCTGAACGGTACCCAAAAGAGCAAACATCTGTTGTTCTGTAACATCTGCAAAACCAATCAAATGGATATGATCTTCACGTACCTGCGTTTCAATCCATAAGCTGGCAGTTGCCCCGATCGCCGGCATTTTAGACGCGGTTTTGGATGAACAAAAAACCCTGTAGCCAACACCGGCCACATCCAAAATCAGAAAACCATCATAGAAAGAATCCACTATTCCTGTTAATTTTCCAATCATTTATGTTCTCCTTTCCTTCCATCCTACACAAAAAAGAATTAAATTGCAAATAAAAAGATTGATTTTTTTTCAAAAAAAGTGTATAAAATGCCCATATTATCAACTAACAGAGGTGTGACAATGGATATTCAACAAAACAATACCCGCATCCCCCCCCAAAACATTGAGGCCGAACAGGCTGTTTTAGGAGCTATTTTAGTCAATAACAAAGCTCTGGAAAAAGTTTCCGAATTTTTAAAATCGGAACATTTTGTCCACCCGGTGCATGGAAAAATTTATGATGCTTGTCGCAATCTGATTGAGCAAGGCCGCATTGCTGATACCGTGACATTAAAGCCTTTGTTCACCCATGATGACACCTTTAAAGATGTCGGCGGAATCGAATATTTGGCAAAATTAGCGGCCGCCAGTACACGAATCGTCAATGTGGCAGATTATGGCCATACGATATTTGATGCTTATTTGCGCCGACAATTGATTGACGTGGGAACCAATGTGGTTAATAATGCTTTTGATACCAGCTTGGATGAAGGCGCTATAAAACAAGTAGAAGAAGCAGAAAAACAATTATATGATTTAGCCAATGAAGGTGAAAAAACAGGTGGTCCCGAAATCTTATCTTTGGCGCTTCGCAAAACTTTAGAATCCACACAAAATGCCATGAATAATCCGACCGGAATTGCGGGCGTGCCGACCGGCTTGGCCGACATGGACAAGCTGTTGGGCGGATTATATGATTCGGATTTGATTATTTTGGCCGGTCGTCCAGCAATGGGTAAATCAGCTCTGGCCACCACAATAGCCTTTAACGCCGCTCAACGTTTTGAAGAAGAAAATAAAAAACCCGGAGCAATCAAAAAATCCGTCGCTTTTTTCAGTTTGGAAATGTCAGCCGAACAATTGGCCGGCCGTATTTTAGCTTCTAAGGCAGAAGTTTCGGCCCATCTGATGCGTACGGGAAAACTGACAAATGAACAATTTGATGATTTAGCCGCTGCGGTTGATTTATTATCTCGTGTTCCGCTTTATGTGGATGAAACCCCCGGCATGACAATTACTGCCATCAAAAATCGTGCCCGCCGGTTAAAACGCGATCCGACAAAGGGTTTGGGATTAATCGTTATTGACTACTTGCAACTGATCAGCTCGGGAAAAAAAAGCGAAAACCGCGTTCAAGAATTATCCGAAATGACCCGTGCCCTTAAAATTATGGCAAAAGAACTGAATGTACCGGTTATTGTTTTATCACAACTTTCACGTTTGGTTGAACAGCGTGACAACAAAAGGCCTTTATTGTCTGACTTGCGTGAATCGGGTTCTATCGAACAAGACGCTGATATTGTTATGTTTGTTTATCGTGAAATTTATTATTTACAAAATGAACAACCTCAGCGCAGAATTAATGAAACACCTGAAAAATTTGCTTTGCGGTGTGCTGAATTGGAAGCCAAAAAACAGGAGCTCTTTAACCAGGCAGAAGCCATTATTGCAAAACAACGTCACGGCCCCGTAGGTACTGTCAAACTTTATTTCAATGGCGAATGGGGACGTTTCGGCAATTTGGAAAAGGAATCTTGATGAAAGATTACAACCCTTATTTACAGACAGCTTTGAAGGGCGTTGTACGTTCTGTTTTATCAGATGTTGCCAATAACGGACTGACTGATGAATCATATTATGTTATCAGTTTTCAAACACCCAAGAGCAAAATACCGGATTTTGTAAGAGCCAAGTACCCCACAGAAATGACAATTATTTTACAAAATCAATTTCAAGATTTACAAATCACCGACAACGATTTTTCTGTCGTTTTGGGTTTTGGTGGGGTCCCTTGTGAAATACACGTACCGTTTGACGCAATTTTAAATTTTGCTGATCCCTCTCAAAAATTTGGCTTAACTTTAACTCCCTCCCCCATTTCAAAGGAAAAAGAAGCGACCGCAGAAGTGATCGATTTGGCAAGTTTAAGGCGAAAAAAATGAAAAAACATTCTGTTGAATTATCCGGGCATAAAACAAGCATCGCAATTGAGGATGAATTTTGGTCGGAATTAAAAAAAATAGCCCAAGAAAAACAACTTTCTTTACGACAACTGCTTATTCAAATTGATAATTCTCACACGCATAATCTGGCCAGTTCTATTCGTTTATTCGTTTTAGAATATTATATAAAACAAAACAAACAAACCCAATAGGATACGATAAACTGCGAAAATACCGAAAGAACTTTTTTTCACCCAGCGCATTAAAAAAGAAATCGTCAAAAATCCCATAAACATTGTTAATAAAACAGCCGCTATCCCCAAATGCCAGCCGGGCATTTGAACTGCCCCCTTACCGCCCTGATAAAGGATATACACAACCGCTGCCATTATCGTCGGGACAGATAACAACATCGAAAAACGTGCACTTTCTGTACGATTCACCCCTAAAGCACGTGCACATGTCATTGTAATACCAGAACGGCTTGTACCCGGAATCAAAGATAATACTTGGGCACAACCGATAACAAAAGCCCCGCGAAAATCCAATTTTTTTAAGGTCTTTTCTTTTGGGGCATATTTATCCACAAGCCACAAAACAATCCCCCAAAATATACTGTTTAGGGCAACAAAAACAGGGTGACGCATTCCCATAAAAAAATGAAATAAAAGTGCCCCGGCAAGAAACACGGGAATTGTCGCAATGACCAAATTCATAAGCAGTTGTTTGTCTTTTTTAAATAAAGCCGAAAAAATAATTTTATAAATATCTTTTGAAAAATAAACCAAGACAGCAAATAATGTTCCCAAATGCAACAAAGCGTCCAAACCGATACTTTGTTCTGAAATACCGAAAAAATGTAATAAATACAAATGACCGGAAGAACTCACCGGTAAAAACTCGGTCACACTTTGGATCAAAGATAAGACGAACAAAGAAAACATACCAACTCCTGTCTGTATCAGAATTTAATTATTTTTTTTCAAAAGTCAATAAAAACCTGATTGCATTTTATAAAAAAAAATTTTATATTCTTAATTATTCAGTAAAGGAGATAGAAATGACACCAAATCAAACAGTGTTTCAAAATTTAAGAAAATATATGAACAGTCAAATTATCGGACAACCTATATTGATTGACAGGTTGTTGATTGCCCTGTTATCCGATGGTCACTTATTGGTAGAAGGAGCGCCGGGTCTTGCCAAAACAAAAGTGGTTAAAACTTTATCCAACGCCGTTGATGCACACGCGCACCGCATTCAATTTACACCGGATCTGTTACCGGCCGATATTACGGGATCAGACGTTTTTAAGCCGGAAACGGCCAGCTTTTATTTTCAAAAAGGTCCAATCTTTCATAATTTAATTTTGGCAGATGAAATCAATCGTGCACCGGCAAAAGTTCAATCTGCCTTATTAGAAGCCATGGGAGAACGCCAAGTAACCGTTGGTAATTCAACCTATCAGCTTCCACAGCTTTTTACCGTAATGGCAACACAAAATCCAATTGAAAATGAAGGCACGTATCGTTTGCCTGAGGCGCAACTGGATCGTTTTTTAATGTACGTTTTAATTGCTCAACCGACAATTGAAGCAGAACGACAAATTTTAAAAATTGTACAAAGGGAAGAAAAAAAGGAACCCTTGCCTGAATTTCCCAAAATTTCGGAAAAGACAATCGTAAGCGCACGCCAGGAAGTGTTAAATATCCCAATGGCTCCGGAGTTGGAAGAATATATCATTCAATTCATCATGGCCACACGAAATCCGGCCGCATACAGCAAGGAAATCGCAAATTTGCTGCGTTACGGTGCCAGTCCGCGCGGAACTATTGCTTTAGATGTGTGTGCCAGGGCCAACGCTTGGCTCAACGGCCATGAATATGTGTTGGCTTCGGATATAACCGATTTGATTCACGATGTTCTGCGTCACCGTCTTATTTTGTCTTTTGAGGCAAAATCCCAACATGTCACAAGTGATATGATTTTAGACAGATTAATGGAAAGCGTTCCTTTACCATAAGGATGGATCATGGTCAATCCGGTTCAATTAGAACTTACCGATTTAATTTCTTTAAAGGCTCAGGCTGATTTTTGGGGCTTACCTGTTAATAAGAAAAATTCTTTTATTGGTTTTGGAAACAACAAATCTGTTTTCAAATCCAGAGGCCTTAATTTTCAAGAGGTTCGCCAATATCAACCGGGTGACGACATTCGCCAAATTGATTGGCGCGTGACGGCAAAGTATGGCAAACCCTTTACAAAGCTTTATGCCGAAGACAAAGAAAAAGAAGTTTATGTTTTGTGCGATTTACGCCCCTCTATGCAATTCGCCGGCCACGGTCACTTTAAATCTGTAATGGCCGGGCGATTGACAGCTTTTATCGGTTTTTTAGCGGAAAGGAAAAACGATACGCTGGCATATCAAATTTTATCGAACCACCTGATTCAATCTTTAGGAATTATGTCAGCCAAAGATGCTTTACCGCATCTTTTAAACCAACTCACCCATACAGCCGCCAAAGAGTCAGATGTTCTTTTCAGCCATATTATTCCTTTTTTGGAACAAAATATCCGTCCCGGCAGCTTGATTTTTCTGATCAGTGATTTTGCTGATACTACGGCAGATGATTTAAACTTTCTGGGTGAATTGGCCCAAAAAAACACAGTAACATTCATCCATTTATATGATGATATGGAAATCAACCTGCCGAAAGGCGTGTTGCCTTTTTCAAACGGTCATCAGGAAGTCTTGATTGATACCCATTCCAAAACTTTCCAAAAAAGTTTTCAAGATTCGTGGATACATCGTACAAATTTACTGAGAAAGGCTGTTCAAAAATATCATATGGGATACTTATCTTTATCCACAAATTCGGATTATCTGAATCAATTTCAAATATTTTGTTCGGGAGACCAATTATGAATCAGATTGATTTATCGGAACTGCGTGATATTCGTTTGCCTGTTGAACCCGGATTTTGGCCTTTAGCCAACGGATGGTATATTTTGACGGGGATAGTTATTTTATTGGTTGTGTTAAGCCTTATTTTATGGCACAAGCATCAAAATAAGCCATTACCCTATGCTTTAAAGGAATTAACTAAAATACAACAAAATCCGGAAAAACAATTGAAAAGTTTATCACAACTTCTAAAACGTGTCGCAATGGCAAAATACGGACGCCCGCAAATTGCCCCCCTGACAGAAGACAGCTGGCAAGAATTCTTACTTTCGGCCGCCCCGGATACTTTGACACAAAAACAGGCTCATTTATTGGCTTTTGCTATGTATGCTCAGGACAAAACCGTAAAAGATACATCTTTGTACACAAATGCACGCCGATGGATAAAAGTTGTTTTAAAGAACAAAGCATGAATTTAGTTGAATATTCTGATGAAGTATGCTAACCTGACAGAAAAGGAGTTATGTATGCTTTTTTCATCATTAAAGAAAATTATAAAAAAACGTTTACGTACGATGCGACGTCGTCTCAGTAAACATTTATTTGCTGAATCCATGTTAAAAAGACGGGGAATTGAAGCACGTCTTGACGATATTGAAATTTTAGGGATAGGTTCCTCACATTGTACACGGGGATTCGATTCTGATATGATCGATAAAGCCTTTAATTTAGGAGTAGTCGATCAAGATTTATATTCCACTCATTACATTTTTGATCAATACATAAATAAATTAAAAAATTTAAAACACGTGATTGCTTTTTATTCCATCCATTCACAAGGCCACGAACTATGTAAAACATCATCCACAAAAAATACTGTCGTCAGTCATTATGTCTTTGGGGTTCCGTATGACGTGGACTATTTGAACAAATGGCGTCGCGCTGCCATGCACAGGTTTAAAACTTTTGATGATTCCAACATTGATTATAAAACTTTTTCCGGTTATGTTCCGGAAAAGAAAAATCCGAATGTAACGCCGCCGACTCCAGAATTCAGATGTGCACATCACCTGCGGGAAAATCGTCGCATTATCAAACAAAATCATCATCTATTTAAAATGGCAGAAGTCTGTCAGAAAAAAGGAATTCAATTTTCTATTGTTATTGCGCCCTGTCGCTCTGATTTCTTAAAAGAACTTGAAAAATACCATTTCTGTGACGAAGAATTGTTTTATGAAGTCTTTCATTGGGCAAAAGAAAAAAATATACCAATTTTAAACGAGTTGCACGCTACCGATTACGAATGGGATGATTTCTATGATTGTGATCATTTGGATATAAGTGGCGCCAAAAAAATTAACGAAAAAGATTGCCGATTTTATTCACGTTCCCTTAAAATAAAAAAGCCCCGAAAAATCGGGGCTTTCAAATTGAACAACTTTTTACACGCTGGTATTTGTTTTGCGGATCGCTGTTGTCTTTTTGGCAACACCGGCTCCCGTAATTTTACCGGCATTTTCAATGTGTGCCTTTTTGGTTTTCAATTCAGGTTTAGCGGATTTCTTTTCTTCCACTTTTTCCTCAGTTGTTTCAACTTCAACAATCTTACCCGAATCTTGACCTTTAGCGTTCACATCACGATCCACCAATTCAACGATGGCCAAAGGTGCGCTATCACCAAAACGGAAACCCGCCTTTAACACACGCACATAACCACCATTGCGTTTTTCGTAACGTTTCACCAAAGTTGTCATCAACTTTTCAACCATTTTTTCTTCACGCAGGAAAGCCAACAACTGGCGTCTTGCATGCAAAGTACCATCTTCGGCTTTGGTAATCAGCTTTTCAAAAATTGGGCTTAATTCTTTGGCCTTAGGTAAAGTTGTTTTGATTTGTTCATGTTTGATCAAAGCATTTGCCAAGTTAGCAAACATGGCACGACGATGTGCAATTTTCTTGTTCAATGTTCTTTTTCTAAATCCGTGACGCATTTTTCTTTCCTTTCGTTAAAGAGCTTTGCTGGGCAAAGCGGATTATTTTACTGAACCTTCCACCCGCCGTCACGCGTGCAAAGGACAGACGCCCGAGACCCCTCGGGCGATTTTTTAGTCTTCAAAACTGACGGAGTTCGCCAATTCTTCCAAATTTTCTGGTGGCCAATTTTCAATTTGCATACCCAAATGCAAATCATAAACAGCCAACAATTCTTTGATTTCATTCAAAGATTTACGACCAAAGTTCGGTGTACGCAACATTTCGGATTCTGTCTTTTGGACCAAATCACCAATGTAACGCAAATTG
>CAMZEQ010000022.1 GCA_947305835.1 uncultured Alphaproteobacteria bacterium
CCCCAAGCAAAACGTCACATAAAAGCACGCTTAGGGCATTCTGACACCCCATATTCTTCACCTG
This sequence comes from uncultured Alphaproteobacteria bacterium, assembly GCA_947305835.1. GTDB lineage: Bacteria > Pseudomonadota > Alphaproteobacteria > CAAHEQ01 > UBA3637 > UBA3637. Next base: position 65 of record CAMZEQ010000022.1, read on the forward strand.
AACAACTTATCATTATAGCCGCCGGTTTACATTCCCATATGGATAAAGAAAGCCAAAAAAAAGTTGCACAATCTTATCAACAGGCAGGGTTTGCCACTTTACAATTTAATTTCGCCGGTCATGGCCAAGATCAAAATAAAAGCGACGGTTCTGTAAAGGATGTCACTTTGTCCTCCGGTATTCAAGACTTGAAAACTATTTGGGATTATGCCAAAACACAATTACCGAAAAATATCAATACGAATCATACCGTGATCAGCGCGAACAGTTATGGTGCACTTATTTCTTTATTGGCATTGGAAAGAAATCTGATTTCCCCAGAAAGTATGGTCTTGGTCGCCCCTTTTTTGATGGATAAATTTAAAAAATTAACAATACCTTTGTGGCTTTTAAACAAGTTCATGCCGGCACAGATAACCCAAATTTTAAAGTTACCTGTTTCTTCAAATATGGTGGTTGATTTTTTGGAAAATCACACACATGATATGGGAAAAAAAGATTTATTAGGCAGTACAGCCGTCCATTTCTTTGTGGGATCTGATGATAAAATTTCATCCCCCAAAGGTATACAAAAATGGTGTCAAAAATTTAACCGCAATCAAAATCCGAATGTAAATTTTGTCGATAATATCCAAGCCCATTATAAAGAGTATCCCGGTGTTCAACACTTTTCCATACCCGAAGAAATACATCAGGATATCATGACCAGAGCCGTCAAGTTTATTCACCAAACGCATGCAGTGCGTTTAAAAGAAAATCAACGATAAAGACCCTTTTCCATACAGGGATTTTTGACAAATTTATTTTCATTACCCTGTAATGCCTCAATTCTTTTTGCGCGTTCGCATTCCCATTCATCCACAGGATACATCTTATCCCATACGGTCATCAATTTACGCGTGGAATCTGACATGTGATATTTGGGGTATTCCGCATCAAAATACAAATAAGTACGTGCAATGGCGCCCCGGGTATAAGAGGGTGGTTCCACCTGATTTTTGCTCACTTTAAAAGGACACGTTCCGAAGGCATTTTTTTCATCAGCCAACTCATTATAATCAATATTGCTGCGTATGGCATTAACTGCACCGATGGCCGGATAAAGATTATACATATCGCACAACATAAAGCGGAATTCTTCATTCGTTTTTTCCGCACACTTTCGACCTTTAAATGATTTAGCTTTGCTATCCACACATTCTGCGTCACCATCACGCCACTGAGTGAAGGCGCGTCCGAAGTGTTCTGCCGGCAAAACATGTTCCCATTCCAATTTTTTTGCCCGTTGTTTATGGGTGGATGTGACAAAACCGGCGGGCAAAGTGATGTTATTATCTTTATCAAAGATAGCTTTGCAATAAAAAGTTTCATAGTGACCAACATAAACCGCATTTTTTAATAACTTTTTTGCTTGACTAAAAGATTGGATACTTTGATTACCGCCGGCATAAGTCGGTGATACCAAAAACAGCAAGTACAACAAAAAAAGCTTTTTCATTTTTTAAGCCATTTTTGAATTTTCTGAATAATCTGATTTGCCGTCAGACCGAAATATTCAAAAAGTTGAGAACCGATACCGCTTTGGCTGAATGTATCTATTCCGATGTTCAAACCGTCTGACCCTGTCCAGCGCGTCCATCCGAAAGTACTGGCCGCTTCAACAGATACGCGCGGTGCTGTCCCTAAAACTTTATTTTTATAGGCATCAGGTTGTTTTTCAAAAAGCTCCCAACTGGGCATAGAAACCACAGCCGTTTGGGGTATTTTTTCAGCAACTTGAAGAGCCACCGCTACTTCCGATCCGCTTGCAATCAAAGTTAAGGCACGTTTTCCCTGAACATCTTTAATAATATAAGCACCTTTTTGCGTTAAATTTTCATCGCTCGTCATGCGTACAGGTGACACCTTTTGACGCGTCAAAACAATCGCCGAAGGCCCGTTTAATGCTAAGGCTGCTTCATAACTTTCAGCTACCTCTATGGCATCAGCCGGTCGAAAAACAACCAAGTTCGGGGTTGATCTTAAACTTGCCAATTGTTCTATGGGTTGATGCGTCGGACCATCTTCGCCCACGGCCACAGAATCATGTGTAAAAATATAAAGATGTTTCAATCCCATCAAAGACCCCAAACGGATTGCCGGATTCATATAATCCGAAAACACAAAAAAAGTACTGGTGTAAGGAAGCAAACCGCCATGAGCAGCCAAACCGTTGGCAATCCCCGTCATGGCCAGTTCACGGACCCCGTAATTGATGTAATTCCCTTGATAGGTCGGCGGCAAAATATCTTGTGAGACCTTTGTTCTGGTTAAATTGGAAGCTCCCAAATCCGCCGATCCGCCAATCAATGACGGAATTTGGGTCAATAACGTTTCCAACACTGTTTGCGAAGCATTACGGGTTCCTGTAACAGGAGGATTCCTAAGCCATTCTTTTTTCAAATTATCCAAAGAAAAATCAATACTGTTTTGCCAAATTTGTTCAAAATTCGGAGGCAATTTTTGATACCAACTTTCATAAGCTTCATGGCCTTTTTTACCTGTTTCTCTGGTAAATTTTAATACATCTGCCGGCACTTCAAAAGGTGGCAAAGTCCAATTCAGATTTTGTTTCAAATTTTGTAATTCTTCCGGCCCCAAAGGCGCCCCATGGACACATGATTTCCCAGATTTATTCGGCGCACCGTAGCCAATGACCGTTTTACAATCAATAAATACGGGACTTTGGGATTTTTGCGCCAAATTTAAAGCCTGTTCGATAGAGACCGCATCGTGCCCGTCACAAGTTAAAACCATCCAATTATTTGCCACAAAACGCGCCTGTATGTCTGTTTTGGTGGCCAAATCCGTACAACCGTCAATGGTAATTTGATTATCATCCCATAAAACAATCAAATTGTTAAGTTGCCAACGTCCCGCCAAGGAAACAGCTTCTTCACTGATACCTTCCATCAAACACCCATCGCCCACAAAACAATAGGTTTTATGATTCATAATCTGATGTCCCAAACGCTGATTTAAAATACGTTCGGCCAAAGCCATTCCGACAGCGCCCGCCAAACCTTGCCCCAAAGGACCGGTGGAAAAATCAACGCCCGGCGTTTTCCCACGTTCGGGATGTCCCGGTGTACGACTGCCCAGTTGTCTTAAATTTTTTAAATCGTCCAATTCAATCCCTTTCATGCCCAGCATATAAAGCATTGCATACATTAAAGGTACCGCATGACCGTTTGAAAAAATAATCCGATCACGATCCGGCCAATCGGGATTGGCAACATCAAAACGCAAAAACTTTGTCCATAGAACGGCGGCAATATCGGCCATACCCAAACTGGCACCGGGATGACCGGATTTGGCCCGTTCAATCATATCCGCAGCCAATACACGTAAAGTCGTCGCCAAATCTTTTAAATCCATTTAAACCTCCTTGCTTAAAAATAAAAAGGTATTTCGTCCCTGATGACGTTTTTGTTTTAATATAAATCCGCGTGGCAGTTCAGTTTTATCTTTTTCATCCACTTCAATAATCACTGTTGTTTTTTCATCTATCCATCCGGCACAATTAAAGGCGGGTAAAGCCATTTCCCACAAACCTTGCCCATATGGTGCATCCATAAATAAAATATCCATCGGCCGGTTGGCTTCAGGGGGCATTAACGCATCCCCCAACAATTCAAACTTCATGTCTTTTCCGTTTTGCCGAATAACTTTTTGTGCCACAGGATTTTTTTCAAAAAGCCACACATTTTTTGCCCCTCTTGAAGCCGCCTCTAATCCGACAGCACCTGATCCGGCAAACACATCGGCAAAACGTATTCTGGACCATTGTTTTTGGTCCCGCATTAATGCAGCATTCAGAATATCAAACAGCATTTCTTTGGCGCGATCAGCCGTCGGACGAGTCCCTTCGGGCGGTGCTTTTAAAAGACGTCCTTTGAATTGACCGGATATCAAGCGCATGGCGCCTCCTGAACTGCTCCGGGTTTTAACGTTCCCAATTGATAAGGACCATAAGAAATACGAATCAAACGCGAAACTTCCAAACCGAAAAATTTCATCAGCTTTCGAATTTCACGGTTTTTGCCTTCATGTAAAGTCATTTTCAACCATGTGTTTGTACCTTGCTTACGTTCCACTTCCACTTGACAGGGCGCATATTGCACACCATCCACTTTCACACCTTTACTTAAACGCCCCAGCATTTCCCCCGATATCGTTCCGTGCACGCGTACGCGATAGGTGCGCTCCCAACCGTTGGCCGGCAATTCCATCTTGCGTGCCCAAGCCCCATCATTTGTCAGCAACAATAAACCTTCCGAATTCAAATCCAATCGCCCCACAGAAATCACACGCGGCATATTTTTGGGAAGATGCTCAAAAATCGTACTGCGACCTTGCGGATCGTGAGCGGAAACAATCAAACCAACCGGTTTATGATACATCCATACACGGGTTTGAGCCTTTTGCGCCAAAATTTTTCCATCCACCAACACAACATCTTCCGATCCCACAACACAGGCGGGCGTTGCCAACACTTTTCCGTTGATCTGAACTCGACCGGCCGCAATCCACCGTTCGGCCTCACGACGCGAGCATAAACCCGCATCTGCCATTTTTTTAGCAATTCTCTCTTTCTTTTCTGTCATAGGTATGATATTATAACAATATGGAAAAAAAAGAAAGTAAAATTATCAAAAAAGCTCTGCAAGCGGCTCAAAAAGCATTTCAGTCGGACGAAGTTCCTGTGGGAGCCGTTATCTTTAGCACCCAAACAGGGGAAATTTTGACCGTTGCTCGCAATCGAACAGAGGCCAAAAAGGATGTTTTGGCACATGCCGAAATGTTGGCCATCAAACAGGCCTGCAAAAAATTAAATTGCAAATTTTTAAACGGCTACTCTATGTTTGTCACATTGGAACCTTGTACGATGTGCGCCGCCGCCATTGCTTGGGCAAGGCTGGACGCACTGTATTATGGCGCGACCGACCCCAAAACGGGCGGCGTGCGACAAGGGGCCAAAGTTTTTACGCGCCCGCAGACGCACCACAAAATCAGCACCCGGTTGAAAGCTGTTCCCGAATGCGGCCAATTGATGCATCATTTTTTTCAAAAAAAGCGAGAAGAAAAAAAATTTAAAATATAAAATAATTTTAGTTGACAAAAAAATCAGTTTGTGCTAATTTGCGCTCAACAAACCTAAGGAGGAAAAAATGGTTCAAAAAGAAGCGCCCGAAACAACAGAGGCATATCTGAAATCATCAAAAATTTTTACACTCTTCCCTTGTAGCAAAAAAGCATGCAGCGAAAAAAGTTCCGGTCCCCATATGATTAGTGCTGCCGAAATACTGACAATGTTAAAGGGGAAAAATTTACCCAAACGGTATAAAAATGCTCCCGCTGTCATGAAAATGGATAAAGAAAGATCTTAATTTTGTTCAATCCCCTTTTTTGGGGATTTTCTTTTGACTTTTTGAAAGAGTTCTTGATTTTTTTAAAATTTTCGTGTATATTGGCCCCGTGCCGAGATAGCTCAGTTGGTAGAGCAACGCATTCGTAATGCGTGGGTCGTGTGTTCGAATCACATTCTCGGCACCATTTTAAAATAACCCGCATTTTTACCTTCACATTGACGATCTTGCCCTATTCTCGATAAAAAGACTTGACTTTTGGGGCAGAGTTTGATAGAATCCGTCCGTCACTCACACGGAGCGTTGGCAGAGTGGTAATGCAGCGGATTGCTAATCCGTCATCCTGTTAAAGGGATGCAGAGGTTCAAATCCTCTACGCTCCGCCAAATTGGACAAGTCGCTTAAAATAGCGACTTTTTCTTTTAAAATCAATGGCTTATGGTGGTTCGAATGTTGTTCGGTCAAAAAGCACTTATTTTTGCAAACATTCGAACTCTTTATTTGATAAATACTTGATTTTATGACATTTCACATTTTTGACGCTATTTAAAACCCTTATCGATATTCGAACTTTTTTGTGCTTTTTTTATGATAATTTTTGTTGCAAATAAAAATATATTATTGTATAAACCAAGAATGCATATTTTATATTTATTGTTTTTTGAGTTTTTCAAAATTGCCCTTTTTACCATTGGGGGAGGGTTGGTAATGATTCCTGTCATTGAAAATACGTTTGTCAAAAAGCATAAATTATTGAAAGAATCTGACATCGTTGACATGATTGGTATTACACAGATTGTCCCTGGATTGATTGCGATTAATTCTGCCTGTTTTGTAGGACATAAATTGGCGGGCTGGAAAGGCGCTTTTACAGCCACTTTGGGCGTGATTTTACCTTCTATGATCATCATCATGATTATTGCCGTACTTTTTCCTTTGGAGAACCTATCCAACTTGCATTTACTTCAGGCTTTTCAGTGTATTCGTGCCTGTGTTTTAGGGGTGTTTATTTTTTTGGCTTACCGAATTGGGAAAAAAGTTTTGAGAAGTTACATAGATTTACCCTTGGCATTCCTTTTGTTGGTTTTATTGGTTAGCAAAATCAATTCCGTCTGGATCATCGTTATTTCCTGTGTTTCAGGAGCTTTATATGAAGTCTATATTCGATCAAAATTAATGGGGAAAAAGAAATGATAGCATTAAGCCTTTTTCTTCAGTTTTTAAAATATGGCTTACTGTGTTTTGGTGGTGGGTATATGATTATTCCACTTCTTTATGCTGATTTAGTAGAAAAAACTTCTACATTGACTCCCGAAAGTTATGGTAACTTATTGGCGGTTTCACAAATGACGCCCGGTGCTGTCAGTGTTAATACTGCCACCTATGTGGGCTTTATGCAAGATAGTGTTTGGGGATCTATTGCCGCCACGCTTGGATTATGCACCCCGACATTTATTTTATGTGTGATTATTCTTTCTTTTTTAAATTTTTACAAGAATAAGCCATGGGCCATTGGATTTTTAAAAGGGATCAAATGGGCTGCTTTTATTATGATTTTATCAGCCGTTATCTTATTCGCAAAAATTTCGGTTTTAGATTTTTCCAATGGATCAATAAAAATAAATCTGCTTGAATTGGGGATTATGGCTGTTGCTATTTGTTTAGCAAAAAAGGTGCCTTTTACAGTCCTATTACTTTTATCAGCGTGTATTGGCTGGGGAGTAAGTTATCTATGAGGACTTTTATAAAAGTATTTTTAAGTATTGCTTTGATTTATTCAATGGAATGTTTGGCAGAATTCAATATTAATCCTGAATTTAACGCGGAAAAATGCGTACATGGTCATGCTAGTCGGTGGATGAATGCGTGTATTTGCAACAATCCAAATAAATTTTTAGGAAAGTATTGCCAAGAAACTGTTGTTCCTTCTTGTGCATCCAACAAAGATTGTCCTCAAAATTCATTTTGTTTCCTTTATCAAGGAAAAGGGGGATGTTTAAAAAACAAGCTTAGAAATGTATTGGAAACTTCACAAACATTTTATGCTTTATCAGATAGTTTACTTTCTTATTTCAATGCCGAATCTTTTTGTGATTCTTTAGGTGTGGGTTTTCGTCCGATATCTCGTCAAGATCTCCATTGTCAATCAGAAGGGGCCAGCTGTTTAGATAAGGAATTAATGTTACATTTACAAAGTGTTTTTGGAAATAGAGGATTTTTTTGGTTAGATGAAAAAAATAAAAGTAAAAATGCATATTATGCAGATTTGAACGATGGGACGGTTTATAATATATCAAAAGGTAATATAAAATCCTGCCAAGTCTTATGTATCAAGGAGAAAAATCAATGAAACGTTTTTTTGTTTTATTATTTATTTTTGTTATTGTTTTCGGTTGTTTTATTGTTACTTTGATGGGATCCGTATCAATATCAGATATAAACATCCAAGTTGATCCCTATCGAAAAAATCCTCTTTCTGCTCTTATATCATTCACGACAGAAAAGCCCGCCCAAATTTTATTAACAATCAAGGGTAAAGATGGTGCAAAGAGTATCCAACATCTTTTTTCTGAGTACAAAACAGATCATGAAATTCCTGTTTTAGGGCTTTATCCTAATTATTCAAATAAAGTTATATTAAAAGCTATTTTTGACAATAAAAAGACTAAAGAAAAAGAACTTTTAATTCAAACATCTAAAATCCCATCCAGAGGTGATTTTAAAATTCAAGAAAAAAATGATAATAAAGCGCGCTATCATTATCTTGTCAATGGACTTGTCTTTGATGAACAAGGAAATTTAAGATTTTCCTTTGATAATGGAAATTTGGTTTATTATCTCAAAGGAGAATTGGTATCAGAAAATAGAATTGGCGGTTTAATTCGGTATTCCCTAATGGGTGAAGAAAAACAAAGATATCCATATCCCAAAGGGTTTACCTCTTTTACCCACGGAATTGGTCAAAAACCAAATGGTAATTTTTTAGTGATTGGTAGTTTTGCAAATTCAATAATTACAGTTGATGGAAAAGAGGTTCCTTCTCATCGAGATTTTGTGATTGAATTGGATTATAAAACAGGTGAAATGCTTAACAAAATTGACCTGGCCGAGCTTATGAATCCAAATAGAGCTGTTATTGTACCACCAAACCATATTGATTATGGTTTAAATGATTGGTGTCATATTAATGGAGTGGATTATGATTCATATGATTCTAGTATTGTTGTTTCCTGTCGCCATTCAGGTATTATTAAAGTCAATGAAAAAACAAAAGAATTGGTATGGATTGTTTCACCTAACAAAGGATTTAATATATCTGGACGCTTGGCTAAAGGGCCAA
>CAMZEQ010000023.1 GCA_947305835.1 uncultured Alphaproteobacteria bacterium
TTGCCATCTGTCGGAAAGGTCAACCACGAATCCTGTGGCATCAAGCCGGGAGTAAGAATGTCTTCAAACTCTTCAAAAACAGGTATGTAAACGGGTTCATGCGTTTTGACAACCATAGGCTTTTGGGGAACGATTACCGGCCGTATTTGTTGCGGTTTGACTGTTGGTAAGGGGATGGAAGGTTCAACTGCAAGCTGTTCTTTTTCAATTTTTTGCGGTGCAGGTTCAGCATATTTTTCATCATGAATGATAATCTGATTATCCGGTTCCGGATACAAAATAGCGACCTTAGCACATTGCCATTGTGTCGTTCCCGTTTGACGGGGTAAATAACCGTCTTCGCAATAACAATCGGTTGTGCCGATGCGCTGCCCTTTATCGTGCCCGGCGTTTTTTGGACAAACAGAGCAATGATTTCCCACGCAATTTTGATTGATATCCCAATCGCTGTTTTCCCGAATGCATCCGTTTTGATCCGTATTCAGTTGATATCCTTCTTGACAGTAACAATTGCGTGTTCCGATGCGCTGTCCGATACGAACCGTACGGGAACTGAATTGGGGACAATCTTCACACATATTTTCCACACAATCTTGTGATTCGTGGCATTGGCTTGCAGTAATACATTCCACACAATTGCCGTTTTTGTCTTCATACGGCAAAGGTTCTTTGCATTTTAATTCGTTGTGTGTATTTTTATCAGATGTATGATTGGCAAATGTAAAATGGGGTAAAACAGCGGGTTCGTCATAGGATGGTGGCAAAGCATCCATCATTTCTTCTGGTTGTAATTTATCGGAACATGTGAAATAAAAACGTATGCGCCCCGGACATTGACCTTTCGGATCTTCATTAATTGTCACCAAATCCGGATTAAATACATCTGTTTTTATTAATTGCGTACAAACAGATTTCGACGGAATTTCTACAACAACGGAAAAATAAAGCTTATCTTTTTCAGGTTGTGGTGTTTCTTCTTCGTCGTCCAAAATAATTGTAGCACCATAAGGACCATTTTTCAAATATTTTGAAGATTTCATTTTTGAATGATTTACAGGCACATCAGGGCAATACAATTGGCTTCTGATGGCCACGGCTTCTGCGATTTCTTTGGCTTTAGCCGTTGCATAAGAAATACGACAAATATAAACAATCAGAGAACATAACAATGCGATAACTGCAATAACAGCAATAACCCCAAATATTGCACGACCTTTTTGATGACTTTGAATCATGGCTCACTCCTTTTTTGCGGTTATTTTAGCAAATTTTAATGCTTCTGTCCACTTTTATTTTTCTTTTTTGGGTAAAGATGCAAAAATGGGACGTGCAAGCCATCCGGGGAGAATACTGCCGATCCAGGCGCCAAAAGCCATGATTCGCGGAAAAGCAATCATAGCCGGGGCCTTTTCCAATTTTCGGCGAATGATATGTGCAGCCTTATCGGCTTTCATTAAAAAAGGCATGTAAAATTGATTTTTATCTGTCAGAGGCGTTTCAATAAAGCCGGGACAAACGGTCGTGATATGAATGCCGTTGGATTTTTGCTGACCGTAAAGTGCCTCTCCAAGCGCTTTGACGGCAGATTTGCTGGCAGAATAAGCGGGGCAGCTGGCCATACCGCGATAACCGGCCAGTGAAGCAATTAAGGCCACTTGTCCTTTTTTTCTCGGGCGCATGCATTGCAGTGCCGGCAAGACTGTATTTAAACAACCGAAGATATTGGTTTGCATAATTTTTCGAACAGATTCATCTGTTTCCGGTGTACCCAAAACGCCACCGGAAATACCCGCATTGGCAATAACCAAATCCAACGGTTTTGTTTGATCGGCCTTTTGAACGGCATGACGCGTTTTGTCCGCATCCGTTGTGTCAAATAAATAAGTGTATACTTGTGCCCCTTTTTCAGTGCAAGAACCCGCCACTTGCAGCAAACGTTCCTGATTGCGTCCGCATAAATGTAATGTGATGCCTTTATGGGCATAATCCAAAGCCAGTGCCTTGCCTAAACCGCTTGACGCACCGGTAATAAAAATAGATTTGGGTAAAAATTTTTGGTACATGAAAAACTTCCTTTCTTGTTCAGAATATCTTTTTTTTGATAAAAAGACAACTAAAATATATTGCTATTTACTGAAAAATAAATTATTCTTTCGTCATGAAACAAAAAACAATATTGGTTTATAAAAAAGGCAATTTGATCGGTTCGACCGGTGGTATTGAAAAGGTTTTATCTTTTTTTTGTAACAGCTTGGCCCGAAAAGGATATAAAGTTTATTTGGTGACCCGTGACAAACATCAGGGAAAGCTGTTTTTCCCTCTGGATAAAAAGGTGCATTTTGAACATTTGCAAATGAATTTTAAACGCTGGCGGCGGGTTGTCGGACAATTGACTTTTAATTTGATTCCTTTCTTTAATCGCGAATTATATGTTTCGGGAATGATTCGTTCTTATTGCAACGAAATCAAACCGGATATTATTATTACCGCAGGTATTCAAGATCTGGCAGATATCGTATATAACAACCCGTATCCCTGTCCGAAGATTGTACAGCTGCATTCGGCCATATCTGTTTTTTTTACGCGCAAAAAAACAAAGTTGTTTGTGAAAACGTTGAAAAATGCTGATTTGGTTCAAGTTTTATTACCGTCTTATAAAAAAGATTTGCGCGCTTTTTATCAAGGTAAGATTGCAGTCATCGGCAATGCTGTTTTCCCGAATCCGAGGCATTGTTTGCGACATAAAATCATTATTTATCCGGCCCGTATAGAACCCAATAAAGCGCAGCATTTGTTGATTGAAGCCTTTTCAAAAATTGCGGATAAATATCCCGATTGGCAGGTACACTTTTATGGCGGTATGTCGCGGCCGGAATATGCCCGAAAGTGTCGGGAAGAAATTAAAAAATTACATTTGGAAAAACAAATTTTATTTAAGGGGATTTCACATGATATCCCCGGGGTGTTGGCCAAAGCATCTGTTTGTGCTTTTCCCAGCCGATATGAAGGCTTTTCTTTGGCTTTAACCGAAGCAATGGCGGCCGGTTTGCCTTGCGTCGGCTTTGATTCTGCGATCAGCGTGAATGAACTGATTCGTCATGGTCAAAACGGCTATTTGGTAAAAGATACCGGCGAAATGGCCCGCTATTTGGATTTATTGATGAAAAACGAAAAACAACGATTACATATGGGTAAAAATGCGGCCGCAATGATGACACAATATGCCCCGGAAAAAATTATTCAAGGATGGGAAAAGATTATCGGATAATCTTCCGTTTAAATTGTGCATTATAAAGGGTTGCGTAAGCGCCTTCTTTTTCCAATAACTCGCCGTGCGTGCCCTGTTCCACGATTTCACCTTCATTGATGACGACTATTGTATCGGCATTTTGAACAGTAGTCAGACGGTGAGCAATCACTAAAACCGTCCTGTCTTTCATTAAATTATCGATGGCTTGCTGTACGATGACTTCGGATTTATTATCCAGGGCAGAAGTCGCTTCATCTAAAATAACAATCGGTGCATTTTTCAAAAAGGCACGAGCGATGGCAACACGCTGTTTTTGTCCGCCGGAAAGCAGGGCGCCGCGTTCGCCAATCTGTGTGTCCAATCCGTGCTCCAATTCATTGATAAACTCATCCAAACAGGCCATTTTAACGGCTTTTTGAATTTCTTGCTCTGTGGCATTCGGTTTGCCCAATAAAAGATTGTCACGAATAGTACCCGAAAACAAGAAATTATCTTGGAAAACAACAGCGATATTTTGGCGCAGAGAATGCAATTTTAAATTACGTATATCTGTTCCGTCAATACTGATGGATCCGCTTTTGACGTCATAAAAGCGAGGAATTAAGCTGACAATCGTACTCTTACCGCCACCGGAATTACCCACAAAAGCAACTGTCTTGCCCTTGGGAATAGTCAGATTGATATTTTTCAAAACAGGTGTATCCGGATTATATTCAAAATCTACATTTTTGAAAACGATATTGTGCTTAATCGAATGCATTTCAACGGCATCTTTTTTATCTTTGATGGGGATTTTATAATCCAAAATTTCAATAATACGTTCGACGGCCAAAAAGGATATCTGGACCTGATTAACACTTTTGCCGAATCCCTTGACGGGTGTGTACAGGGCCAATAAAGACGTCATAAAAGCCACAAAGTCACCCACGGTCATTTGTCCGGAAGTGATTAAATAGCTGCCAAACCAAATGGCCCCGGCCATACCAAACGAAATGATGACATGCATCATAGGTGACAACCAGGCAGTGCGTTGAACTGTTTTAATACTGAGTTTAAAACCCTTATTTAAAAGTTCATAGAAAAAATTCTTTTGATATTCTTGTAAATTATATGATGCAATGGTTTTTGATCCGGCATGCGTTTCATTAAAGACTGTATAGCCTTTTGCCGCGACCTGAATGGATTGGGATACAACATTATGAATGCGTTTACGAATGTTTGCCAACGGCCACAAAGCTAAGCCCAAAATGATGATCGCCAAAATTGCCAACTTCCATGAAGTATAAAATAACACGCCGACCAAAGCGATGGACGAAAAAATACGCGTGGTGAAAACCTTAATATTATTTAATAAGCCCGAACAGGCAATACCCGGGTCAGCATTAAAACGTTGCGCCAAATCACCCGAAGAATGGCTGTCGTAAAAGGATTGATCCATTTCCATTAATTTTTTATACAGCCTGCGCTGCATTTCCTGGGTAATTTTTCCGCCGGTCCAAGTGCTTAAATAGGCGGCTCCGTATTCAATAACACCCTGTAATGTCGTGAACAAAATAATCCCCAAAGGAATAACATAAAGGGGTAAACCGAAGGGTGTTTTAACACCGTTACTCATGACCAATGTATCCGTAAACGGTTTCAATGACAAGGTCATAACGGCATCCAAAGCACCGATGGGAATGGTAATTAAAATAGACAATAATGATCTGAACCAAAAGGGTTTTACGAAAGGCCAAATACGCTCATAAAGGCGAATCCAGCGCCAATTTTTCAGTTTTTCCAAAACAGAGACCATAAATACTCCTTGTTGAATGAAAGAATTGTAGCAGACTTTTATGCGCCAGTCAAGTTTTTACTTGTTTTTATTCCCAAAAAAGAGTAAAACAATATGCGAAAGGACTTTTGGGATGCAAGATTTTGAGGAAGGAAAAACTTCTTTAAACGGCTTTATGTGGCAGGTTCAACAGGCTGATGATTCTTCTGTTCGTTTGTTGATGCAGCGGGAAAATTTACCGGAAATTGTGGCGCGCTTGTTGGTTCTGCGCGGTTTGAATGCAGATACAGTCGATGAATTTTTGTACCCGAAATTGAAAACAAATTTACCAAATCCAAATACATTAAAAGATATGCAACGTTCCGCTGAACGTGTGGCAGATGCCGTTGTGGCCGGTGAACCTGTTGGAATCATGGGGGATTACGATGTGGATGGGGCAACTTCGACGGCAATTTTAAAGATGTTTTTCCAAAGTGTCGGAACGACAGTTTACACCTTTATTCCGGATCGCGAAGACGGTTATGGTCCGAATGCAAAAAAGATGGTTGAATATAAAAATTCGGGATGCCGCGTTGTTTTAACTGCTGATTGCGGTACAACAGCATATGAGCCTATAGAGGCAGGAACAAATCTTGGGTTGGACGTGATTATATTGGATCATCATAATGCGGAAATTGTTCTGCCTAAGTGTTATGCGGTTGTTAATCCTAAACGCTTGGATGAACCGGTGGATCATCCTTGTCGGCATTTGGCGGCGTGCGGTGTTGTTTTTTTATTTGTGGTGGCATTGAATGCCGAATTAAGGCGCCGAGGTTTTTATGCGGACAAAGAAGAACCGAATTTGATTCGGTATTTGGACTTGGTTGCTTTCGGAACGGTTTGTGATGTGGTCCAATTACGCGGCGTGAATCGTTTATTGGTCAAAAGCGGGTTGCAACAGGCACGCTTAAATCTAAACAAAGGGCTGTATGCGCTTTGTCAGTGTGTTAATATTAACGAACCGCTTCAATCCTATCATTTGGGGTATATTTTGGGGCCGCGCGTCAATGCATGCGGGCGTGTCGGTAAATCAGATTTGGGGATGCAACTGCTCAGTTGTCCGGATGAAATTCAGGCTGCATTGTTGGCTCAAGAATTGGATGGATTAAATTTATCGCGTCGTGAAATTGAAGCGGATGTGATGCTGCAAGCGATAGAGCAGGTGGAATCCGGTCCTTCAGATCGCACTTTTTTGGCCGTAAAAGGCAAAAATTGGCATCAAGGTGTTGTCGGTATTGTGGCCGGTCGTTTAAAGGATCGCTATAATTTGCCCGTTTTGGTGATGAGTATTGAAGGTGATGATGTTAAAGGTTCTGCCCGATCTGTGGCCGGTATAGATATGGGTACATTGATTATGAATGCGCTGGCAAAGGGTTTACTGACGCGTGGCGGCGGTCATCCGATGGCGGCCGGATTTTCTTTAACGACAGCGCAGTTGCCGGCATTTGAATCCTACTTACAAGAAAATATTACATCTGATAAATTGCCTTCTGGTCCAGCCCGTTTGAATGCCGACGGGATTTTAGATTTAGGGGGGATTACGTGGAATTTGGCCGAACAATTGGATTTATTGGCCCCCTATGGTGAAGGCAATCTGGAACCGACTTTCATCATTCCGAATGTCACTTTAAATTATGTGAATTTGTTAAAAAACGGGCATATCGGTTGTTCTTTGGTAAATACTGCGGGACAGCGTATCGGGGCGATTGCATTCAAGGTTGCCGATACGGATTTGGGGCAAACATTTTTATCCGCTACGGGGGAAAATTTCCATATTTTGGGAACGATAAAAAAAGATGTGTGGAATGGTCGTCAAAAAGTTCAAATTCAAATTTTGGATGCGATGCGGGCATAATTTCCTTGACAAATAATTTTCGCGCGTTTATACTCAAACCAAATTGAATTCCATGGCGGGGGGAAAGATGAAGCTGTTATCTGTGTATACGATGATTTTATTGGGCATTTCAACGACCGTTTACGCTGGTTGGACAAAATATGTTTTTGGTGATGGTCAAGTTCCAAAGGGTGATTGTTTGGAAATGATGTGCGAATATGGTTGTATAGAACGTGAAAGCGGTCATAATTTTGAAGGTAAATGTTGTCCTGCCGGTAATTTGGGTGAAAATTGCTATGGCGGGATTTGTCCGTGTTCCGGTGAAATGAGATGTATTCAAGATATGTGTTCTTGCCCCGTCGGTTTTGAAACTTATACGACTTACCAAAACGAACCGGGTTGTTGCGATAAAAATGATTCTTTGCTTTTGGACGTGCCGGGCGGTCAAGCGTGTTGTCCGAAAATAACCCCGAAATGGGATGGCAGTGCTAAAAAGTGTGTGGAATGTTTGAACAATTCTGATTGTGCCGATAAAGGTTATAATTTGTCATGTTTGGATGATAAAACCTGCGGGTGTGCAGCAGGTTATGTATCCAACATTCAAAGCAACGGGAAAATTGCTTGTTGCCCGTCGGATAAACCGAAGTGGGACGAAAGTGCTCAAAAATGTGTCGAATGCTTGACCGATGCGGATTGTGAAGGTGAACAGGTTTGCGCACCAAACAAAACCTGCGGGTGTGCCAATGGTACAACACGATATACAAAATTGGATCAAAGCACTGGTTGTTGTAATGAACGGGCGAACAAGCTTTTGACCGTGTCTTCCGGTCAGGTATGTTGCCCGAATGCGACCCCGAAATGGTATGATTCTGAAAAAAGATGTGTCTTGTGTCTGACTGATGAGGATTGTGAAGGAGACTTGGTTTGCCTGCCGAATAAGACCTGCGGATGTGCAAGAGGCTATACGGTGACCCCGAAAGGTAATGGCCAAAATACCTGCTGTCCGAATGACAGACCTTATTGGTTAAACTCCGGCAGCCAATGTGTCGAATGCACCAAGGACGAACATTGTGCCCAACGTACAGATGGAAAGATTTTTTGCGATACAAGATCGTACAGATGTACCACGGATCCGTGTGAAGGGTATGATGAAGGCGCTTGTCCGGCCGCTGGTATTTGCGATTGTTGTCCTGTTCGTCCCAATCGATGCAATTTGAAAGGATGCCAAAATGGTTATCATATGTCCGGCAGAGCCTGTGTTGCCAATCCGTGCCCCGGTTACGATTGGTTGTCTTGCCCGGCAGGTTCGTCTTGCAGTGTGTGTCTGTCCGGCAGTCGTTATCTGTATAAAGTGGTCGGTTGTCAAAACGGTTATCGTTTTCAATCCGGCAGTTGTGTTTATGCTTGCAGCGGATATAATCAAGTCAACTGTGGCGCGTGTGAAATATGTCAAAAGTGTCCCTATGGGAACAGGTATAGGTTCGTGGGTTGTCAATCGAGCGGAAATTGTTGCAGAACCAACAGTGGCGGCTGCGGTTACTGCGCCAGAGTATGGCATATTTAGTGCTTTTACATTCAACCGAGAAAAAAGTTATTTTATGCCTTTTGGGGAAAGTACTTGCAATTTATTTTAAAGTAGAGTATAATTAAATTATCGGAATGTAGCGCAGCCTGGTAGCGCACTTGTCTGGGGGGCAAGGTGTCGTGGGTTCAAATCCCGCCATTCCGACCAAGTTTAAGAAATAAAAACGGATACCTTA
Source organism: uncultured Alphaproteobacteria bacterium (assembly GCA_947305835.1). Classification (GTDB taxonomy): domain Bacteria; phylum Pseudomonadota; class Alphaproteobacteria; order CAAHEQ01; family UBA3637; genus UBA3637. Next base: position 8,658 of record CAMZEQ010000023.1, read on the forward strand.
AAGTGTCCGCTTTTTTTATACCCTTTTGTAGCCCAAGTTCAGCCACTATTCCACCCTGTCAATTTTTAATGCACCAAGATGTCGCTTTGGTTGTTCAGCCCCTAAAAGTATACCTATACCCTAAAAAGTATACCTTGACCACTTGGACAACTTTC
>CAMZEQ010000024.1 GCA_947305835.1 uncultured Alphaproteobacteria bacterium
GCTGCAGCAAGTACTGAATTGTCATTCCCGTTGGGATTACCCAAGGAAATGGGAATCAAAGGTAAGTTATTTTCAGATGCCGGTATGATTGGAAAACCGGATAGTTATGATCCGAAAGAAACGGAATATTCCCGTAAAATTCGGGTTGGTGTGGGTACAGGAATTTTGTGGTCATCTCCAATGGGGATAATCAATTTAGATTTCACATATCCGTTAGTGAAAACCAAGTTTGATAAAACAAGAGTTTTCAGGTTAAATTTTGGGAAAGGGTTCTAAAATGAAAAAAATCAAATTAAATCGAAAAATTTCTTTAAGTTCTGCGACTGCATTGGCTGTTGTTTTGTTGGGATGGGGTGTTTATACGATCTCTCGTCCGACAGTGGGTGTTGTTGATTTTAATATTGTTCAACAAAAAGCCAAACTTTATCAATTTGTCCAAACCGAACAAAACAAGTATGCAGAACAAGTGCGTGTACGGATTGTGGCTGATTCAAAAGGTATAGAAGCTGATGCTCAGAAACTGGAAAATCAAAAAGATAAAATGAAAGTGGAAGAATATCAAAGCAAACTTCATGATTTGCAACGTCGTGCTGCCAGAATTCAGGAAAAGTATCGTCCAGCCATGGAACGCATTATGTTGGCGTCTCAGGTAGCTTTAAACAGTGCCGCAAAGGAAATTTCTCAAGCGGTTGAAAAGACTGCACAACAAAAAGGAATAAAGGTTTTATTGAGCATGAATAATGTATTATATGCATCTAATAAAGCAGACGTGACAGAGGTTTTTGTGAAGAATTTGGACAGGGAAATTCAACAAGTAGCCTATCCGGATCCTTCAAAACTGGGTCAATAAGGAGTTACAATGGCAGATGCACGTTTTTTTCACAAGGTAGAAGGTGGTTTAACTTTAACAAAAATCGCCGAAGTAGGGGAGGTTATTTTACCCGAAGGAATAGACGGGAATAAAGTCTTTCAAGATGTTGCTGATTTGGAAAATGCTACGCCCGATGATGTCTCATGGGCTTTTATTCCATCTGTTCGAGATGCGTTAAAAACAACAAAAGCGGGGGCTGTAATAGTTCCCGAAAAGTTTAAAGAATTCGTACCCCAAGGAACAATTGCATTAATTTCAAAAGATGCACATCGTTCATACGGATTGGTGGCCTCTGCTTTTTATCCCAGAACTTTTGAACCAGGTATTTCACCGTCAGCTCATGTGGATCCGACAGCACAAATCGGTGCCGGATGCCGTGTTGCTCCGGGAGCGGTCATCGGTAAAAATGTGGTATTGGGTGACGGTTGTGATATTCATGCCAATGCTGTTTTAGAAGAAGGTGTCCAAATGGGGGCGCTTTGTACTGTGGGGGCCAACGCGACGGTATCGCATTGTATTGCCGGTAATAAAGTTTATATTTATCCGGGGGCACAAATCGGTCAAGACGGATTTGGTTTTGCCATGTCTGCGGAAAAAGGACCACAAAAATGTCCGCAATTAGGGCGTGTGATTATCGGAGATGATGTGGAAATTTCATCTTGCACAACAGTGGATCGTGGTGCAATGGGTGATACAATAATCGGTTCCGGAACGCGCATAGATAACCTGTGTCAAATTGCTCATAATGTCAAGTTGGGTAAATGTTGTGTTATCGTGGCACAAAACGGTATTGCCGGCAGTTGTGAGTTCGGTGATTTCGTTGTTTCCGGCGGTCAGGCGGGATATGCCGGTCACATAAAGATTGGAAGCGGGGCTCAAATAGCCGCTCAATCCGGTGTCATTTCCAGTGTTGAGCCCATGAAAAAAATGATGGGTGCTCCGGCACAAGAAGGGCATGAATTTATGCGTCAAATGGTGGCATTACGCGGCCTGACAAAAAAGAAATCAGAACAAGTTAAAGCCGATGCCAAAATTTGGTTTTGGAAAAAGTTTTTAAAGAAAGGTTAAAAAATGGTAAAAATTCATCCGTTGAGTGTTGTGGATCCTCAGGCAGAACTGGCCGAAGATGTTGAAATCGGTCCATTCTGTACAGTGGGGCCCCAAGTGAAAATTGGGGCAGGTACCCGCTTAATGTCACATAATGTGATTGATGGGGATACAGTATTGGGTGAACGAAATACTTTGTATCCGTTTGCTTCATTGGGGCTCCCTTGCCAACACAAACGCAATAAAGCTACCGATTTGAAACTACGTATTGGGGATGATAACGTTTTTCGCGAACATTTCACGGCGCATACAGGATCTGATGTAGATCAAAAAATTACCACGATCGGTTCGCGTAATTGGTTTTTGGTGGCTTCTCATGTGGCCCATGATTGTGTGGTCGGTGATGATGTTGTGATGAGTAATAATGCCAGTCTGGCGGGGCATGTGACGGTCGGTAATCGCGCGATTATTTCAGGTATGTCCGGTGTTGTTCAGTTCGCGCATATCGGAGAAGGCGCTATGGTGGGGGCAATGGTTGGTGTAACGAAGGATGTTATTCCTTACGGTATGGTGATGCGCGACGGACTGGCCGGATTGAATTTAGTGGGATTACAGCGTGCCGGTATAGATAAAAAATTGATTATGGAACTTCAATCAGCTTATAAAGAACTCTTTTTGGGGGAAGGTGTGTTGGCAGACAGAATTTCTGAACTTGGTAAGAAATATGCCGATCATCCGTTGATTTCTAAGGTGATTACTTTTTGCCAAAACCCGTCCAGAAACGGATTGATGCAACCGGAGAAGAAGAAATGAAAAAATTGGGGATTATTGCCGGTGCGGGTACCTTGCCACATTGCTTGATTGAAGCATGTGAGCGGATGCATCGAGATTTTTATGTCGTTGGCTTAAAAGGTCAGGCAAATCCCAAAGAATATGATAAGGCTTTACCGATGACATGGATTCGCTTGGGGGCTGTCGGGAAAGCATTTCGGGTTTTTAAAAAAAATAAAGTAGAAGAAGTTGTCTTTATCGGTGCCGTAAGGCGTCCTTCTTTGGTGGGATTGTGGCCGGATTTCAGGGGATTCAGATTAATTACCAAATTGGGCTTAAAGGCCTTGGGTGACGATGCTTTATTAAGGGTTATCGTTAAAGAAGTCGAAGCGGACGGGATGAAGGTGGTCGGTATTGATGAAATTTTACCGCATTTGTTGGCTAAAAAGGGCGTTTATACGCGACGGGTGCCGACAGTTCAAGATTCTGTGGATATCAAAAGAGGGGTGGAAGTAGCCCGTTTATTGGGTAAAGCAGATGTGGGACAAAGTGTCATTGTACAACAAGGTCTTGTTTTGGCATTAGAAGGAATAGAAGGAACTGATGCTTTGATTCGTCGTTCCTCGCAATTAAAGCGTAAAGGGGATGGTGGTGTTTTGGTTAAAATGTGTAAACCGGAACAAGATCGTCGGGTGGATTTACCGACTATCGGACCCCAAACTGTTCAGGCGGTTAAAAATGCCGGTTTCGGGGGAATTGCCGTTCAGGCCGGTGCCGTCTTGATTTCACAAAGTGAACAAACCGTTAAGTTGGCCGATCGTCTGGGAATGTTTATTGTAGGAGTAGAAGCAAAATGACTTTGCGTGTGTACTTGATTGCGGGTGAACCATCCGGGGATTTATTGGGATCTCGCCTTATGCGTGCACTTAAAAAGCAAACACATGAACAAATTGAATTTATGGGGGTCGGCGGTGAAACCATGCACGATGAGGGGTTAAAATCTTTGTTTGATATTCGTGATTTGGCCGTGATGGGCTTTTTTGAAGTGCTCCCCAGTATTCCAAAAATTTTGCGTCATTTAAACGAAATTGTGGCCGATATTCAAAAGAAAAAACCGGATATCGTCATGACCATCGACAGCTATTCTTTTTCTATTCGGGTACATAAAAAATTGAAAAAGTTAAATTTGGGGATTCCGCATGTTCATTGTGTTGCACCGCAAGTATGGGCTTGGAAAGCAGGAAGGGCAAAAATTTTACCCCAATATATAGACCATTTGTTTTGTTTGTTACCGGGTGAAGAAAAGTATTTTAAGCCCTATGGTTTAAAAACAACATTTATCGGACATCCCGTAACAGAAGGTGGAGCCGATAAGGGCTCTTCTAAACGTTTTCGGCAAAAGTATAATCTGAAAAAATCTACCCAAGTTTTGGTCTTGTTACCCGGCAGTCGAAAAAACGAAGTATCACGCCTGATGCCTGTTTTTAAACAAGCCTGTGAACAATTACACAAAACGCATCCGCATTTGTTTGTGGTGATACCATCGGTGAAAACCGTGACACCGATCGTTTGTGAAATGCTGAAACATTGGCATGTGCCGCACACGGTTGTTTTGGGTGAAAAAAAACGTTATGATGCTTTTGCAGCGGCTGATGTTGCTATTGCAGCCAGCGGGACGGTCAGTTTGGAACTGGCTTTGGCAAAAGTACCGCATTTGATTGCGTATCGTGTGCATCCGATTACGGGGTGGTTAGCCAGGAAATTACTTAAAATTCGTTTTGCGAATTTGATCAATTTATTACAAAATAAAGAAGTTATTCCTGAGCTTTTACAGGAAAAATGTACTGTTCAAAATTTGGTTCGAACAACAGAAAAATTGTTTCAATCACCTGACCAAAATGTTCAAAAAAGTTTGGATAAATTGGCGGGGAAGAAATTGCCATCTGAGACAATGGCGCAGGTTTTAATTCATATTGCAAAGGATGAAGAATGATAAATAAGAACTTGTTTTTATATCATTTTCCTTTAGATCCGTTCTGTCGAAAGGTTCGCTTGACATTGTTGGAAAAAGGGGCACCGGTTCAGTTGGTTTTAACAAAAACTTGGGAAAGAGACGAACGATTTTTACAGGTGAATCCTTTGGGAACAATTCCTGTTTTATATGAAGCGGATGGATACTCTTTGGCGGGACATCAAGCAATTTGCGAATACCTGAATGAAACACAATTAACACCGAATTTGTTGGGCGAAACCCCCAGAGGACGCGCCGAAGTGCGTCGTTTGACCGATTGGTTCGATGGTCCTTTTTATCAGGATGTTGTTTATCCTATTTTATTGGAACGAGTTTTGAAAGTTATCGGAACGCACGAAGCACCGGATGCATCCTTAATTCGGGCAGGGCGTGAAAATTTGGGGAAATATTTAAAATATATTGATTGGTTAGCTGGCCGTCGTTCTTTTTTGGGAGGACGTAATTTATCCTTTGCAGATTTAGCCGGTGCTGCCCATTTATCTGTTTTGGATTATTTGGGGGAATTAAATTGGCAAGGTTGTTCGGATGCGGCTTTATGGTATGCCAAGATTAAATCACGGCCGACTTTTTCACCTTTATTGGATGATCAACTGGCCGGTATTTTACCTGTGCCGCATTATCAGGATTTGGATTTTTAGGAGGGGAAAGTGAAAAAAATATTCTGTTTGTTTTTATTGTTGTCGGGATGTTCATTGGTCGATGAAGGTCAAAAAACTTTTTATTGGCAACGTCCGAATACCGGTGTCGCATGGTTTGCCAAAGATCATAACGAGTGTATGAAAGAAGCAGATTGGTTTCCGATTCAATGGCCGGGATGGCCCTGGGATTGGGGGGAGCCCGGACCGTTAAATTTGAGATTTGATAATGATGCCGGAAATGGTGTGTGGGCTCAATTTATTCCTTACCCCGGCGCGAAACCTGTTCACGTAAATTATGCCTATGGTGATTGGTCTGTAGATTATGCCGATTATCAAGATTGCATGGAAAGACGTCATTATACCCAGCGGATGGCGCCCCGAGTTAATTATCAGGTTTTTCCGCAATAAGGAGTAGATATGTCTAAAACGATTATGCAGGTTTTGCCTTCTTTAAAACAAGGTGGTGTGGAAACAGGTACAATTGAAATTGCGGCCGCATTGCAACGCAAAAAAATTCCCAATATTGTTGTTTCTGATGGCGGTCCGATGGTAGAGCAATTAAAAAAGATTGGCGTTAAACATTTTCAATTGCCGGTACACAGTAAAAATCCTTTTCGTATGTGGCTGAATTCCAAAAAATTGGCTCGTATTGCCTTGGAAAACGATGTGGCCTTAATGCATGTTCGTTCTCGGGCGCCGGCTTGGAGCGTTAAATGGGCCAGTCGTAAAACAGGTATTCCTTTTATTTCGTCTTACCAGGGTATGTAGGGGATTAAACCAGCCATAAAAAAATGGTATAATCGTGTTATGTTACAAGGGGTGTGTACCATAGCTGTTTCGGAATGTGTTAAACAGCATTTAATGCAGGTCTATCATTATCCGGAAAATAAAATTCATGTTATTCATCGGGGGGCGGATTTAAAACGTTTTAATCCGGAACGCATGACCCAATCAGAGGTTATTTTATTTGCACAAAAAAAACAAATTCCTTTGGATCGGCCGGTCATTACTTTGGTGGGACGTCTTTCCAAAATTAAAGGGCAAGATTTGTTATTGCGGGCCTTATCTCATATGAAACATCAAGAACTTACATGTTTGCTTGTCGGGGGAAAGGCAAAACCGGAATATGAAAATCTTTTAAAAGAGGAAATCCGAAAATTACCTGATACGATAACGGTGAAAACACTATCGGTACCGGCTCAGGAAATTCCGATGATTTATGCTTTATCGGATGTCGTTGTTTCTGCATCAGTTATTCCGGAAACATTCGGACGAACCGTCAGTGAAGCCAATGCCATGAATCGTATTGTGATTGCCTTTAACCATGGCGGCCCCACCGAGATTATCCAAAACGGCAAAACCGGCTTTTTGGTTCCTGTCGGTGACATCTTGACTTTGGCAAAACAATTGGATATTGTATTGGATATGACATCCGGTCAAAGAAAAAAAATGCAAGATGCTGCCCGTAAAAGAACTGAGGCCTTTTTTTCCATTGACAAAATGTGCGAAAAAACGTTAGAATTATACAAGGAGGTTTTACAATGACATCAGAACGTAAAAAATCAGAAAATATTAAACATGCACCACCACCTTTTGAACGTATGACGGAAAAACAACGTTTAACACAATTGGAAAAATTGGCTGATCGGTTGGAAAGAATGCGCATCGGTGATTATGTCAGTAATTTAAATAAAACATCCCGTATCATTTGGTTGGGGTTGGTCAGTGGTATTGCGCGCGGTGTCGGTTTAACCATTGGTGCGACATTGGTGATTGCAATTATTATTAAAATTATTTCAGCTTTAGTCAGTATGAATGTGCCGTATTTAAGTGATATGATGAAGGAAGTTCAACAAACGCTTCAGACACGATATGCGCCCCGTCCCGTGGTACCGCAAAAGGACAACACCTATGTTGTTCCTCACAGAAGATAATGATAAATCTTGAAAAAGGTAATTAGAATGGAACAAAAAGATATTAAGATCGGAATTATCGGTTATGGTGTGATCGGTTCCACTTTCAGTCGGTGGTTAAAGGAACATACCCAATGTCAGCAGGCTGTTTCAGATCCCCCGAAAGGTATTCATGATGATTTAAACGGATGCCATGTTTTTTTTATTGGTATTCACATTCCGACGGAATCTGATGGTACTCAGGATTTGACTTTACTGAAAGAAATTATTTCGGGATTGCCGATGGCCCCCGTTTTTATTCGGACGACATTATTGCCGGGAACAACGGATAAATTAACAAAAGAATTGAATCGCCCCGTTTACTTTATGCCTGAATTTTTAACCGAACGTACGGCTTACGCCGATTTTTGTTCACAAGATGTTGTTATTAGTGGTGAAAAAGAATTGATGGACACCATTTTTGCAACAAAAAAACGTCTTTATATGTCCAATGTTGAAGCCGAGCTGACCAAGTATGCCCATAATGTTTTTGGGGCGGTGGCTGTCACTTATTTTAACGGTATTTATGATCTGTGCCAAAAAGAAGGGGCTGATTATGAAAAAGTACGTCAAGGGCTTCTTTTAAGCGGATATATTGCTCCGACACATTCCCATGTTCCCGGACCGGACGGTAAATTCGGATATGGCGGCAAATGTTTTCCCAAAGATGTCAATGCCTTTACAAAATATGCCCAAAACAGCCCCATATTTCCCGTTTTAAACGCGGTCATTGGGGCAAATTCCGTTTTCAGAAAATGATTATTCCCGGAACATAGGCAAACCTTTTTTCATCAAGGTTTCCTGCTGTTCCATATAGGTTGCCAAATTAATATTATTGCTGCGAATTGTCATGCGCATTTGATCGGCCGCAGCGCTATTGGGATTGGCAAAGGCTGTTTTATAATAAAGTTTCAATTTTTCCACCCCTTCCAATCTTTGATATATTACGCCCAAAATACCGCGTGCTAACAAGTCGGCGACTAATCCGCCATCCAAACCTGTGGATGAAGCGTATTTGATCATTGAATTTAAAGCATCTTCTACACCATTGGCGTGAATTGTTGAAAACACCAAGTGACCGGAAGTTGCAGCCACCAAACATTGGGCCGCTGTTTCCGGTGTACGTATTTCCCCCACCAAAATATAACGTGGTTTAGAACGCAAAGCGGAACGTAAACCCGCGCCCCATTGATCATTTTCAACGCTGGTTTGTTTGCATAATCCAAGCCCTCCGTTTTTGGCATGATACAATCCGGATAAAGGCATTTCCGGCGGATCTTCAATGGTGTACAAAAAGCCGCCTTCTGTTTCCAAATAATGCTTCATGATGGCCGAAGCAGAGGTTGTTTTACCTTGTCCTGTCGGACCGGCAAAAAGTAATAAACCGGAAGCACGTCCCAAAGTAGATAAATGTTTGACAATTTCCGGCGCAAATCCTAACTGTTCGATTTCCGGTGCTTTATTCGGCATTTTACGGCAGTTGTATTGA
>CAMZEQ010000025.1 GCA_947305835.1 uncultured Alphaproteobacteria bacterium
GAATTTCATGCAAAGCCATAATCAAGGCCCCGCGTTTTGTTTTCCATTTTACCAGCATTTTTCTGGTATCTTCTTGGATTTTTGCTTTATCTTCGGCCATCGCCTTTTCTCCTTTTGTTGTTTAAAAAAATGATGGGGACTGTTATAGCATATCCCGCCATAAAAAGCAAGAACTTTCTGAAGCTGACAGGAATGTTCGATAAAGGCACCAAACAGCATCAAACATTATTTCCGATAATTGCCAAAATCACACAAATTAATATAGCAGCATTAATCACCGGTCATATCTTCAGCACAATGACCGCGCTGTTCCGCGTATTGTACAATGTTATCAACATCAAAAAATATCAAGGTGGAACAATCTGATTGACAATACGCCCACATTTTAAAATTACCCTCTCTACGTTCCGCAACGGGTTTTCCAAATACAGCCATAACATCATCCGAATCCTTTCCCCTTAAATCAGGCAAGGACTTTCCCAAATACACCCCGGAACACGATGGCAACAAAAACAAAAAAACAAACAAAATCTTTCTCATACAAGCTATCATAGCTTTTTAAATAAAAATTGCAATAAAATAAATTTTTACTTGTATATCCGGACAAAATTTGATATACCCGAAATAAAATAAGGGGAGAAAAAAATGGCAAAAGCAATCTGTCCGACCTGTCATAAGGGAAAAATAACAGCCGACGATTTAAAGCGTTTGGTGGAATGGCATATCAAGTATTCACTGTCTAAACAGGTATCCGAAGCACACAAAAGCCATTTATTTACGGCTTTGGCGTTGGCTGTGCGCGATTTATGTATCGATCAGATGATGAATACGGCAAAAAAGCATAAAAAGACAAAAAAGCGTGTCTATTATTTGTCGATGGAATATCTGTTGGGAAGGTTGTTGGATAATAACTTAATTAACTTTCAAATCAAAGAATTATTACCCAAAATTCACCTGGATAATGAAATTCAATTAACTGACGTTTTAGATGAAGAAAAAGACCCCGCATTGGGCAATGGCGGCTTGGGACGTTTAGCGGCATGTATTTTAGATTCCATGGCCACATTGGATTTACCGGGTTATGGGTACGGGATTAATTATCAATTCGGTCTTTTTAAACAATATTTCGAAAACGGTTGGCAACAAGAACGTGCGGATTCTTGGTTGGAAACGGTGTCTCCATGGCAAATCGAACGGGCTGACAGAGCAAATGTTGTTTCTATCGGCGGCGAAATTGTTTATGATACCCAAAACGGCATACGCTGTCCCAAGTGGATTAACACACGTCAAATTATCGGCGTTCCCTATGATATGCCCGTTGTCGGATTCGGCGGTAAAACAGTCAATTACTTGCGTTTATTTGCCGCCAAATCCAGCAATGCTTTTGATATTGAACTGTTCAATAAGGGAGGATATGTCACCGCTGTAGAAGAAAATATCAAAACGGAAACTATTTCAAAAGTATTATATCCTTCCGATGATATTGAACAGGGTAAAGAATTACGAATCACACAACAATACTTTTTTGTATCATGTGTTTTAAATGACGTTATCAGACGGTTTTTAGAGGAAAAATTACCCTTTGACGAACTTCCCAACAAAGTTGTCTTACAGCTCAATGATACACATCCGACTTTGGCCATTGTGGAAATGATGCGCTTATTGATGGATGTTTATGGGTTGGATTGGGACAAAGCTTGGCATATTACACGCGGTTGTATGGCCTATACCAACCATACATTGCTGCCGGAAGCTTTGGAAAAATGGCCCGTCAGCCTGTTTGAAAAATTATTGCCGCGTCATCTTTTAATCATTTATGAAATCAACGATTGGCTGATGCATGAAGTACGCCTTAAATATCCAGGGGACACAGCCAAAATGGCACGGATGTCTTTAATTGAAGAAGCAGAAGAAAAACAAGTTCGTATGGCTAATTTAGCCATCGTGGGCAGTTTTTCGGTCAATGGTGTTGCCGAAATTCATACCGAATTGTTAAAACATCGTTTGGTACCGGACTTTTACGATATGTGGCCGGAAAAATTCAACAATAAAACAAACGGGGTAACACCGCGACGTTGGTTGTTACAAGCGGATAGTACTTTATCGTCATTTATCACGAAACACATCGGAAGCAAATGGATTACAAATTTGTCCGAACTGAAAAAATTAAAAAAGTTGGCAACCGATACAAAAATATTAAAGGAATTGGATCGCATCCAACAAAAAGCCAAAGAACGTTTGGCCGATTATATTCAAAAAACAATCGGTATTACAGTAAATACAAATGCCTTGTTTGATTGCCAGGTTAAACGCATCCATGAATATAAACGTCAGCTGTTAAATGCCATGCATATTATGAATGAATACTTTGATATCATTGAGGCAAATAAAATGCCCGCTGTACCCAAAGTTTATATTTTCAGCGGTAAAGCTGCACCCAGCTATAAAATGGCAAAACTGATTATCAAACTTATCAACAATATGGCACAAATCATCAATCACGATAAACGCGTCAAAGATATGATTAAAGTGGTCTTTATTCCCAACTATAACGTATCTGTTGCTGAAATCGTGATGCCGGCTGCCGATATCAGTGAACAAATTTCAACAGCCGGTTTTGAAGCATCCGGTACCGGTAATATGAAAATGACAATGAACGGGGCTTTAACGATAGGAACCTTGGACGGCGCCAATGTCGAAATTATGCGCGAAGTCGGTGAAGAAAACTTTTACTTATTCGGTCTGACCGCCGAACAAGTCGCTGAGGCTCACTTGAATAAAACACATCGACCATGGGATTATTATCATCAAGATCCCCGCATTCAACGCATTATGGATGCTTTACAAAGTGGCTTTTGGGCTTTGGAAAATGAAGATAAAGAACTCTTTATGCCAATTTTCCAAAATATTATGTTCAAAGATTTTTATATGTTATTGGCAGATTTTGACGATTATTGTCGGGTTCAGGACCGCATTGCCAATGACTTTTTGGATCGAAATACCTGGGTCAAAAAATCATTGTTAAATACCGCCGGATCAGGAATTTTTTCCATCGATCGAACAGTCAGCGAATACGCCAATGATATATGGCATGTTAAAGGATCAAAATAATGCGGGAAACGTTTCGTTTTTTTGGGCGACGCAAAGGAAAAGCAATTACCGGAATTCGGGCTGAAATGCTGGATAAATGGCTGCCTCAACTGACACCAAAAATTCCAAAGAGGGGAAAAATTCAATTAAAATTCGGTATCATTCCACAAAAGATGGTGCTAGAGGTCGGCTTCGGCGGTGGCGAACATCTGGCAGAATTGGCCAAACGCGAAACAACAACGGGCTTTCTGGGAGCCGAAGTTTTTTTAAACGGCGTGGCATCATTATTGGCTCATCTTAACGGTTCGCATCGCTCGGGAACTGGTAAATTGGAATTGGAACCGAAACGTGTGGATAATATTCGTATTTGGCCGGAAGATATTCGATTATTATTTGATAAACTGCCCGAAGGCATTTTTAATGAAATTTATGTACTTTACCCGGATCCATGGCCTAAAAAAAGACACGCCCAACGACGTTTCATCAACGATGATAATATACCCGAATTATGGCGCTTATTGGCGCCTAAAGGAAAAATATATTTGGCAACAGATGTCGCAGCATATGCCGAATGGGCCTTGGATCGTATGAAAGAAAGTAAACTGTTTTCACAAATTAAAAAAGATATCTTTACACCGCCAAAAGGCTGGATTTCCACACGTTACGAACAAAAAGGATTGGCCGCCGGACGCCAACCTAATTACATGATTTTTCAAAAAAAAGACAAAAAAGTAAAAAAGAGCTTGACGAAGCAAAAAAAATAGGCCATTATCAGAGAGAAGGAGATTATACCATGAATTATAAGATGACAAATTTGAAAAACGGCAAAGAGGTTTTGATCTCGGGTTCCTTTACGTTCCGTGACCATGATACCTTTTTTGAAATCGTTTCTATGATTAAGACAGGCTATGAAAAACGCGTTGTTTTGAATATGTCCGAATGTGAATTTTTGGATTCAGCTGCCTTGGGAATGTTGGTTATTGCCCATGATGAAGCTGTTGCCAAAAAAGTCAATTTGGTCATTAAGGGTGTTCAAGGCAAAGTAAAAGATGTATTGTACGCTGCCCGATTCGATACCTTGTATGAATTTGAGGATTAAATGGAAAAAGAAAATAACTTTAATATCTTAAAAAACGGTGCGGGGCATTTGATGATTTTAATCCATGCCCATATCGGCGGTATCAATGCGCCTTACATCGTTTATGACGGCGGACAGTCTGCTTTGTTGTATCGCGACAAAGAAAATCCGGTCTTATTGGATTATATTCATCCGGCGATTCGTTCGGATTTAAAGAAGCAAAAAGGTGTTTTGGTTGTTGAAACAAGTGACGGAAGCGTCATTCGTGAATACAGATCACCTATCCAAGTCGTTGAATCAATGCCTGTTTTGAAATAATTATTTAAAACAAAACACCCCTGTATCAGGGGTATTTTTGTATGTTAATTTTTTTGAACCAATTTAAATTGGATTGTTGTTTCTTTGCCCGTTGTCATTTCCAAAGTCAATGTGTCAGACCCGCGAACATAATGATTCTTTTCAATCACTGTCCATCCTAAATTCATCAGGATTTGACGATAGTAATTGGAAACTTTGTCAGGTTTTTCTTGGCTCTTTGCCGAAATAATGGTCATTTTTTCGGAAGGACTGTCAAAAGTCGCCTCTTCTTCCACCTGGTATAACCCATCCATAACAGGCACATCCTCTGTTGCAGGCAAAAACCCTTGGGCAAAGACCGCAATTGCCCACAATAAAACAAAAACAGAGGACACAATCTTCATTGCAAACGATCACTTTCATCGAAAACAACCGTCAAATCGGGGGCTGTTTCATCGTTCTTGACATTTGATGATGATGGCACCTGTACCTTTAATTGGCTGTCGTACTGCTGAATTTCTTGATTTAATCTGGCCAATTCCTCACGTTCTTTTTCCATTTTTTGTTTTTCGGCATCCATTTGCTTTTGAATATTTTCTTGAACTTTCATACGCGTTTCTTGAATGGCGGAATTTGTTCTTTCCAATTCATCCGTTGTTAAAAATTGTTCCAATGTTAAAGTATAACGCTCTGCGTCCTTTTCCCCGTTCAACGCCGCCATAAAAGACCATTTATAGGCAGACAAATCATCTTGCGGTAAAATCTTACCTTGTTCATACATTTGAGCCAACAAAAATTGCGATTTAGCATGCCCTTGCAATGCAGCCGATAAAATACAATAAGCACCCTGTTGTTTCACGGACAATTCGGAGCTGGACAAAAAAGCGCGTCCGTATTCATAAAGCTCATCAATGCTCGGATTGAAAACACCGCCACGCACTTCATCAAAATGTCCTTCGCATTCTTCGGGAATTAAAACAGGGTTTTGTTTATCATCAAATGTCCAAAAGATTTGAGCAGAAGCAGAAACAGCCCACAAAAAAGCACAAACAGTTATTAAAATTTTTTTCATATGTCCTTCCTTTTTTTTTATCATTTTAGACCTTTTTTCACAAAAGGCAAGAAAAAAAATCATGCCTAAGAATGTCGATGTTGGAAATCAACCTGAACATTATCGGGCAAAGTCATATCTTGCAATTTAGAAAGAGGCGTTGTATCGGGAATAGACAAAGAACAAAGAGTTTCACGTTCCTGTTGAACCTGTTTTAAATAAGGAAGCACAGACGCAATCAATGCACTTTGGCGTTCCAACAGTCTTCGACCATACCAAAAACTTATCAACACAATCAACCAAATCCCAACAAGCAAGCCAATTAAAAGATAAAATAATGTCGTTGCACTCATAAAATCACCTGTAAATAAAAACTGGACATTTTTCATTTTAACCGCTATAATGCAAAAAAGCAAGAAAAAAAGGATAAAAAATGCATTATTTGGACTTTGAAGAGAATATTCGCTTAGTGGACGAACGACTGGCTGAACCCAATTTACCAGAACCCGAGATAACACGTTTAAACCACAAGCTGAAACGCTTTATTGAACGCGCCTATCAAAGATTAACCCCATGGCAAAGAACACAAATCGCACGCCATGAGGATCGCCCTCACACCCTGGATTATATTCAAGAATTAATGCCCGATTTTTTCGAATTGTCAGGTGACAAGGCTTTTGGCGAAGATAAAGCAATTGTTGCCGGTTTAGCACATTTTCATAATCAAACGGTCATGGTCATCGGGCACGAAAAAGGCAATTCGACACAAACACGATTAAAACATAACTTTGGTATGGCGCGGCCCGAAGGCTATCGCAAAGCGATTCGTTTAATGAAAATGGCAGAACAATTTGGCTTTCCCGTTATTACTTTTATTGATACGGCCGGTGCCTTTCCGGGGGTAGACGCCGAAGCACGCGGTCAAGGACAAGCTATCGCCGAATGTATTGCCACACAAGCAGCATTGAAAGTTCCGGTTATTTCCACAATTATCGGTGAAGGTGGCAGCGGTGGCGCTTTAGCTTTGGCTGTCGGCAACAAAATATTGATGTTGGAAAATGCTATTTATTCCGTTATTTCGCCCGAAGGTTGTGCTTCTATCTTGTGGAAAGATTTTAAATATGCAAAACAGGCATCTCGCGTTTTAAAAATGACAGCAAAAGATTTAATGCGTTTTCACATCATCGATGAAATTATTGCGGAACCTTTGGGCGGCGCACATCGCTTTAAAAAAGAAACATTCAAAGCCGTTGAAAAGGCATTGATCCAAGCATTGGATGAATTTAAAAATTTTAGCGGGGACGCTTTGATTTTACAACGTCAAAATAAATTTTTACAAATGGATACATTCTGTCAGACGAAGAAAAAAGCTTAATCATCTTGCTCATTTTTTTCATCTGTTTCATCCAAATGCGTATTATTTTTAGTTTTAATTAACACTTCGTCAGAACGAAAACGTTCACCCCAATCATCAATTATTCGTTGAATATCCGCCGTCAAAGTCTTTGTCGAAAAATCATGTTCCCGCATCACTTTTGAAAATTCATCTTTTAAAGAATAACAAGTTGAATTTTTTGAAAATGCGAAAAACAAAGTTGCCGAATCCAAGACAACCCCGTCACTGACAATATCATCCTGCATTTTATAACGACGTAATTCGCCTTCTAAGGCATAAGGGCTGGCCAAAATATAATCAACCTCATCATTCATCAACATTTCGAATACCTTAGGCGCAGATA
Organism: uncultured Alphaproteobacteria bacterium; assembly: GCA_947305835.1. Taxonomy (GTDB): domain Bacteria; phylum Pseudomonadota; class Alphaproteobacteria; order CAAHEQ01; family UBA3637; genus UBA3637. Next base: position 7,256 of record CAMZEQ010000025.1, read on the forward strand.
AAACCTCCTTCAAATCAATTTCCTTGGGCAATCGTTGATAGATCATAGGATAAATCATTTCTTCCTTGCGAACAACCCCCCTTAAACCAACCAAATCCTGATAGGATTCAATCGGCAATTCATTACCTTTTTTAAAAAAGACCGTGTAATAGTTGGTAAAATATGCCGGCGGGACGATCTCTGCTTCTTTACCCAAATCGCCACGATTATAAACTGCCAACAACATATCCACCTCACCTTTTTTTAAAGCACGAACAGCATCTTCATGGCTGGTATATCCCGTACTGATATAACGAATACCCATCTCGCCAACGATTTTTTCCAAAACAAAGCGCCCCAAACCAAAGCTTTGCATATTTTGCCCTGTCCCCTTATCCGCTTCAACCCAACCGAAGGGGGCATTTCCGATCATTCCCGCAACACGCAAAGGCCTGCCGCCAACCCCACATCCTTTTTCAGCTGATTTAGAGACGGTCTTTTGAGCACAACTAGGATCTTTTTGCGGATCACAAATATCCACAATATTCGTATTTTTTTTACTTTTTCTGACACCACGTTCAGCACCGTAAACTGTCCCGGTTACCAAACAAAACATAAGGAAAATAAAAAATAACTTACGCATTAATGCCTCCCGTTTTCTTAAGAATTTAAATGATTTTAATAAAAAAAACAATAAAAAAATAACAGACGAAAGAACAGATGTACTTTTTTATTTTAAAACCTAAGTAAAAGTAAGGTTATTGAAAGGACAAAAAAATGAAAAAACTATTTTTAATATTTTTAATGGCAACAACTATTGTCCATGCAGAAACAATTCCTTCGGGAAGTAAGAGTAATCGGCAACAAACAGATTTATGGCGTCATTCTTGGGAAGATTTAAGTGCGATACCCAAAGAATATGCCGATTTTAAAAAGGAATTGAACGACAAAACAGGAATTTCCTATACTCTGGATGCTTCTTTTTTACCCCAACGCGTCAGTCCGAACGGCCATAAAACAGCCTGGCAAAGCCAATATTACGGCACATTGGGATGGAATATTTTTTCATCGGATTCTTTCGGCAGCGGAACTTTGCAAATCGCCTATACAGCCGTACGTTATTGGGGAAATAACGGCAATTTTTTAAGCAATCAAATCGGCGTATTAAACCCCATCAATGATTATCCGGAAAATGCCAACTACTTCGACCAACTCAGCTATACACATACTTTTGCCGGATCGGCCGATATTTTGTCATTAACTGTGGGACAATTCCCCATGTACAACTTTGATGGCGGAGATTACAATGCAAACCAACAAATCAACTTTTTGAACGAAGCGCTCAGCCAAAATGCAACGTCTAACTATCCCAGCGCCAGTTTGGGCGGATATTTGAGTATTACCCCCAACAACGAATGGACTTTCGCGGGTGGTCTTCAAAATGCCAATAATATTTCCGGCGAAACCATCAGTTGGAATAAATTTAAAAAAGGAAAAATGACTGATTTTGTTTCCGCCACCTGGACACCGACATTTTTTGATCAACCGGG